>JAIRYN010000006.1 GCA_031267575.1 Synergistaceae bacterium
CTGGTTTTCACTATTTTAATTTTCACTATTCTAACTTTAGGCTTTTTGCTTTAATTCACTATGATTTAAAGGTTGTTTTAAAGCTCTTGAAAGAACTGGTTTTCACTATTTTAATTTTCGCTATTCTAACTTTAGGCTTTTTGCTTTAATTCACTATGATTTAAAGGAGGATTGGATATTATGGCAAAATACGTAACCTTTGGAGAGGCGATGTTAAGGCTGACGCCTCCTGACGCGGAGGTATTGTTCCAGACGCCTCGTCTTGTGGCGACATTCGGAGGGGCAGAGGCCAACGTGGCGGTGTCTTTAGCGAACTACGGCGAAGATGTGGCTTACGTCACGGCAGCGCCTCAGAATCCCATAGGCGACGCTTTGATCAAAGAACTTCGCGGTTTTAACGTCTGCACAAAACACGTTCGCCGTTCTGGCGATCGCTTGGGGATCTACTTTACGGAGACCGGCGCGGCTATGCGGCCCTCCAAGGTGATTTACGACCGAGCTCACGCCTCCATCGCTCAGGTCAAGCCGGGAGATTTCGACTGGGACGCCATCTTCGAGGGGACCAAGTGGTTCCACACGACGGGAATCACCCCCGCCATCGCTCAGGGGACCGCCGAGGTCGTCTTCGAGGCCATGAAGCGCGCCAAGGAAAAAGGGCTGACCGTCTCCTGCGATCTGAACTACCGCAAAAAGCTCTGGAAGTGGGGTAAAACCCCTCAGGAGGTCATGAGCGAGATGGCCCGGTACATTGACGTCCTGATCGCTAACGAAGAGGACTGCCAGAAGTGCCTGGGTATCGAGCTGGACGTGGACGTGACCACGGGCAAATTGGACGTTTCCAAGTACGAGGGGCTGGCAAAAAAAGTCATGGCTACCTACGGGAATGTTAAATACCTGGCGGTGAGCCTTCGGGAGTCGGTCAGCGCGGATTGGAACAATTGGTCGGTGGTACTGGCCTCCAAAGACGCTTTCCACGTCAGCAAAAAGTACGAGATCCGCGACATCGTGGACCGCATTGGAGGAGGGGACTCCTTTGGGTCCGGCCTGATCTGGGGACTGAATAATCTGGATGGTCTCCAACCTGCGGTGGAGTTCGCTGCGGCGGCGTCGGCGCTGAAACACACGATCTACGGCGATTTCAACCGGGTGGGCGTGGACGACGTCTTGACCCTCATGGGTGGCGACGCCTCCGGACGAGTTCAGCGTTAAAGCGTTCCTGTGACTTATCGGAGTAAAAGGAGTAAAACTGGAGTCAAGCGGTGCATCGAATCGAAAAGGGGGATCATCTAAATGAGTGACGTGTTGAAAAAAATCGCCGCGGTAGGAATCGTTCCCGTGGTCAAGTTAGACTCGCCCGACCAGGCCGTGCCCTTGGGAAAAGCGTTACTGGCGGGGGACATTCCTGTAGCCGAGGTGACCTTCAGGACCGACGCCGCGGAGGAGTCCATCAGAAAACTTTCCGCCGAGCTACCCGACCTTCTGGTGGGGGCTGGCACGGTGACGACTATCGACCAGGCCAAACGGGCCGTCGCGGCGGGGGCGAAGTTCATCGTTTCGCCGGGCTTCAATCCCACGGTGGTGCAATATTGCGTCGACAGCGAGATCCCCATAACGCCGGGCGTCAATAGCCCTTCTCAGATCGAGCAGGGCCTGGAGCTGGGCTTGACCGTGCTGAAGTTCTTCCCAGCCGAACAGTCGGGAGGAATCGAAATGCTGAAGGCTTTCGCCGGGCCCTACGTCAACGTGAAGTATATTCCTACCGGCGGGGTGAACGTGAAAAACATGGTGGATTACCTCTCCTTTGGCAAAGTTCTGGCAGTTGGAGGAAGCTGGATGGTGAAACCCGAGCTGATCGCGGCTGGAAAATACGACGAGATAACGCGCTTGTCCAAGGAGGCAGTGAAAACCGCTTTGGGCTTCGAACTGCGTCACCTGGGCCTCAATGAACCTGACGAGGCCTCTGCGCTGAAAGACGCGGAGAAAATGGAAGAGCTTTTCGGTTTCGCCGTGAAAAAGGGAAACAGCAGCAATTTTGCGGGGATCGGGTTCGAATTTATGAAAGCCCCTGGTTTGGGGAAAAACGGCCACGTGGCCGTGGGGACTTTGAATGTGGACCGTGCTCTGGCTTATCTGGCCGGCAAAGGAATCCTTACGCGGCCGGAAACCGAAAAACGCGGGACCGATGGTTCTGTGACCACCGTCTATTTGGACATCGAAATTGGCGGCTTCGCGTTTCACCTAGTCAAGAAATAAAATAAAGTAAATAAAGTAAAAAAAGTAAAATAAAGTAAAAACGGAAGGCGAGGCGACACGTTGAACGACGGCCTGAGCGACATTTTACCGGAGGGTACGCCCGCGGGGCAAGAACGGGCCGTAACCTGTGACGATGAATTGATCACCGTGGGGGCTGGAGCGGGAACGGGCAAAACTTGGGTGCTGTCCGCCAGGTTTGCTCGTCTTTTGTTTTCGGATCGGGAAAGCCTGCCCCAGAACATCCTCACCCTCACCTTCACCGAGGCGGCGGCCCGCGAAATGCAGGATCGCATCAAAAACAGGGTCTTTGATCTGATCGCCCGCCGCCCCAAGGAGGAACGACTCCGATGGCAACCCGTGAAGGACGGATTCGACGAGACGTGGATATCCACCATCCACTCCTTCGCCTCGCGATTGATCCGAGAATCCGGGCTTTCCCTGGATATCGATCCCCGCTCTGGCGTGGCGGGCGCACCTCAAGAGGAAGTGTTTTGGGGCGCGTTAGAAAGCGCGTTGGAGAACTTGGATTTCGTCCCTCTTGTTCCTTGGGGGTCTGGCGATGCCGTTCTTCGCGAAACAGCCGCCCTTCTGGAACACGACAGAACTCTTCTGGCCGCCCTGGAAAAATGGGGGGCTTTCACGTTGCGAAACCTGGCGCAAAAGGCGACAGAGTTGCACGGAAGTTTAGGACATTCCTGGAGAACTCTTTTGCTCTGGGCTCAAGAAGCGGAAGAGGCGGGAAACGCGCCAGACGCTCAAACTCGGAAAACCTCCGAGGCGGTTTTGGAGTTGCTCCAACCCCGATGGGCGGAGGCCTGGCGTTTGTGGCGGACGATCTTCACGGAGCTGGGCGGCGATATTTTCGACGCCCGGAGTAAGGCTTTGGCTAAAACCGAGGCCAAAAGGCCCAGCCCGGTGATTTCCCTTGCCGAGCTTCTGGAGAGCTGGGGCGAACTTTTGAGTCGAACAGAGGAGCCTGAGGTGGACGTTCAAAGGGCGTTTTACTTTGAACTTTGTTCTAGACTGAGCGGAGATAGGTCCAAGCTCTTCAAAGCCATCGGGGAACGTCTAGGGCAGACCTCTTCCCAATGGAGGGACGCGCAATCCTCTTGCTCGTCTCTTTCGGATTTCCCTCTTGGCGCCCCTCTTTCTGGGCCAGAACAGCTTTTACGAGAGAGTCTGCTGCGTCTTTGCGCCTTTGCCTGGGGGGCTTGGGACGAGACGAAACGACGCAGAGGTCTTCTTTCCTTTTCGGACATGATCCGCTTCGCCGCAGAGTCCATTTTCAAAGACCCTCGGACCAAGGGATTCAAACACGTACTAATCGACGAATTTCAGGATACAGATCCTCAGCAGGACGCCATGATCCGCGCCTTGCGTGAAAAAGAGGGCGCGAAGCTCTTCCTGGTGGGTGACCCCAAGCAGGCGATATACCGTTTTCGACACGCCGATTTGACGCTCTTCGCCGATTACGTGCTGCAAAGTCGAGCCTCCGGTAGCGATGTGACCTTGGATGTCAGCTTCAGGACCCGGGTCGCCTTGATGGAGAGAATCAACTCCCTTTTCGCTCACATCTGGAGGGACGGCCTCGGGGTAGGGAAGCGCATGGAGAGCCTGAAGTTCGCGCCTCTCTCCGTTCCAGAGTCTCCCCAGCGCGATCTCGCCACAGTTCCCCCCTTCACCCTTCTTCTCTCCGTCCGAAAGGGGCAGAAGGACAAAGCGCGGGAACGTCTGAATGAGACTCTTGCCCAGACTTTCGCCCGCTGGGTGGAGGAAGGCCGCACAGTCTGGGACAAGGATCAATGTTGCCTGCGCCCCGCGCGCTGGAAAGACTTTGCCATCCTCACCCCCACCCGGGGAGAATACGAACTCCTGGAGGATGCTTTTGAGAAGGAAGGGATCCCCGTCGTTCTCGAAAAAAACATGAGCTACTTTTCGCGGGGCGAGGTGTTGGATGTGGTCAACACCCTGCGGACCGTGGCCTTTCCCGAGGACGAGACGGCCTTAGCTGGCTGGCTGGCCTCCCCCTTTTCCGGCGAATCCCAGCGGGAAGTGCAAGGGTGTCTTCAAACTTGCTCCTCCGGTCTTTCTCTAAGGCAAGCGATGGAGGAACGATTGCCCGATACCGTGGAACGAGTAGCGCGGCTGCGACATCTCGGCAGTCTAAGGGGGCCTTCCGCCGTGCTCTCCCATCTTTTGGAGGACAGGCGCTGGTTGGCCTGCTTTGACGCTTTCCGCCGTCTTCGCGTGGTCGGCAACGTCAACCGAGCGATAACCCTCGCCCGACAGTACGAAAGCGGGGTTTCCCCGAGCTTAGCCGGTTGCGCCCAATGGTTAGACACGGCCCTGCGCGCAGACAGAGCGATTGAGGAACCAGAGTGGTTGGACGAGAATGCCGACGCCGTTCATGTCATGACCGTCCATGCCTCTAAGGGATTGGAGTTTCCCGTTGTGGCCGTTGTGCGCACGGACCGCGGCATCCTCGCCAATTCTCCGGTTACGTTGGATACCTCGAAGACGATGGGCGTGGCGTTTTCCGATATTCCAGATATGATGAAACAGGGCGAAAGCACAGAGAAAGGAGAGACGGCGGAGGAAGTCAAGGCGTATTCTCTGAAATGGGAGCGAGCGCTTTCGGCCCAAAGCGAGCTGGAGGAGAGCACGCGGCTTTTTTACGTGGCGGCAACTCGGGCTCGTGATGCCCTGATCCTCTGCGGCGTCCTCAGTGAGGACTCCAAGGGCCATAGAAGCGTCAAGGCCGATAGCTGGCTTTCTTGGACGCTGGATTGGTTGGCGGAGGAACGATCAGACCAGGTCGAGGATTGGCGGGATCTCGAAGGGCCACCTCTGCTCTTCGCGGAAGAAAATCAAGAAGAAAATCAATCTATGGTTCTTCTTTCGTTTCCGACGTTTCCGAATAAGATACGTGTAGATGTAGATAAAGTGGAAAAAGATAAAGTAGAAAAAATAGAAAAAGTAAATAAGAACGCGGCGCAGAGCTTGGCGCTTCCGTTGCCCAACGCGGAGACAGCTCTTTCCCGTCTCTCCGCTACCTCTTTTGCCCTCTTCGAGTGGTGCCCTTTTGGCTGGCGGATGCGCCATCGACAGGGTCTAGATCTGCGGTGGGAGATCCCAGACGGCCTGGATGACAAAACGGGCGGCTCAAAGCTGGGGTCCTTGGCTCACTGGATCTTGGCACGATGGGACATGAGGACGGAGACCCTGGGGGAATGGTTGGACAACGAGACCCTAGCCCGCCGACTTCCGACCGCCTTACGGGACGTGTGGCGGAATACCGGGAACAAGGAGGCTTTGCGGAAATGGCTGTTCAATTTTTCCTGCTCCGACGAAGGGCGGCTTCTGGCCGCCGCCGAGGAAGCCGGTGAGTTGCGGCGCGAAAACCCGTTCTCCGTCCTGTTGGAGAAACTCGGCAATCGGACCGAAGGTTTAACGCGGCTACCCGGCTCGTTCCTCACCGGTCGCCTGCCGATGCTGGAAGCGGCGTCGGAAGAACGGAAGACTGGGCTTTTAGGCGGTTTTCCCGGTGTTCGCCTTGTGGGGGCGACAGATGTTCTCTGGCAGGAGAGAGGACAGTGGCATGTGAGGGACTATAAAATCACCCTTTCCAATAACGCTCCGGTGGAGCTGTATCGCGCGCAGCTCGCCTTTTACGCCTTGGCGATCCGGCTTTTGGCCGAGGGACAGGGTTTGCCTTTCGATGGGGTGGATGTGGGGTTGATCTTTCTGCGGGAGGGCGGACGCCTGGGGGATACGCGAAATTTTTCCAAGGAAGGGGACTGGGCGACGATGGGAGATCAAGTTATCACGGCGGCGCGCGTCGCAGCTCAGGGGCCCTGGGTTCCCCGGCGAGAACATTGCCGCCGCTGTCCCTGGCGTTCTAAATGTCTAAAGTGAAAGCGATCGCGCGCCGTATCTTGTATCGTCATTCTGTCGTCATTCTGTCGTCATTCTTTTGAAAACGACTCGGTTTCTTGAATTACTTGTTTACTCGTTTCGCGAAAAATCATCCTCCAGGCGCACGATGTCGTCCTCGCCCAGGTATTCTCCGCCTTGGACCTCCACGATCTCTAGAGCCACCTTGCCGGGGTTTTCCAGCCGATGGTGAGCGTTCTTGGGAATGAACACGCTTTCCCCTTCATGAACGAACTGTTGTTTCCCATCAATAGTCACCAGCGCCGTACCTTGAACCACCACCCAGTGCTCGCTGCGATGGTGGTGGTATTGCAGACTCAGGCGCTTACCGGAGGAAATAAGGAGGCGCTTGATTTTGAAGCGTTCCTCCTCGCAGAGAATCGTGTAAGCTCCCCAGGGCCGGGCGCTTTCTATAGCCTGGACGGCCTCCTTGCGGACTCGGTTTTTCAGGTCCTCCACCACGTTGCGCACTTTTTGAGACGACCCGCGCTTGGAGATAAAAAGAGCGTCGGGGGAGTCCACGACGATCAAGTCTTCCACGTCCACCAAGGCCGTGAGTCGGCAGCGGGAGTCCACCAAACACCGTTCGCTTCCCTGCAAAAGGACGTCGCCGATCTTCGAGTTATAGAGACCATCTTTATCCAACACTTCATAAAGCGCATCCCAGGAACCCACGTCGGACCACCCCGCGTCCAGCTCCACCATTGCCACGCGCTGAGCTTTTTCCATCACGGCGTAGTCGAAGGAAATCGATGGTAAAGCCGCGAAGTTCTCCGTCAGAGTCTTGTACCCTTTTCGAGCCGCGTTATAAAGGTCCGGTGCCGTTTGTTTCAGCTCTCGATAGAGGGTGTGGGGAGTAAAAACAAAAATGCCCCCGTTCCAGAAATATCTCGACCCCTCGGTTCCTTTGATATAGAGCTCCGCCATTTCTAGACTGGGCTTTTCGATAAAGCGTTCCACCTCGAAACACGCGGGATCAGGCGGCGTTTCTCGCTTATTTTGGTCTTCGGGCTTCTCTAGATCGGAGTCCTGGGAACCGAGAATGTGGCATTGAATATATCCATACCCCGTATCCGGCCGGGTGGGAACTATACCCAAGGTGGTCAGAAAGCCCTCTTGAGCCGCGGCGATGGCTCTGCGCAAAGCCTGGGTGAAAGCGTTCATGTCCTTTACCAAGTGATCGCTGGGCGTGACGATGAGCACATCATTGTCCGTCATTCCTTTTTCTCTCAGAGCCTCGCAGCCCAATAATATAGCTGGCGCCGTGTTACGCGCCGCCGGTTCCGCGATGAGAAAATCCTCCGGGACAAAAGCTGCCTCCCGCGCCTGGTAAGAGACCAACGCCCTCCACTTGCCACCGGCTACAGAGTAAAGGCGTTCTTTGGGCAACACGTGCAACATACGGGTTACCGTCTCCTGCAACATGGTGTTGCCTTTCCGCAGAGACAAGAATTGTTTGGGTAACTCTTCTCTCGACTTGGGCCAAAGGCGGACACCGCTGCCTCCCGCGAGAATGAGCCCATAAACGTTGAGGGGCATTTCTGTCACCTGATCTGTCACCTGTTCTGTTGCCTGATCTGTTGCCTGTTTTGTTGCCTGATCTGTTGTCCGATCTGAACGGACAGGGTTGACGGAGTGTTGGCTTCCTGGGACATCAGTCACGTCTTTAGATTTTTTTTGTTTGCTGGGCCTCGTGTTGTGAGTGCTCAAAGCCGATCACTCCTTTTCAATTTTGAATTATTGTACCTCACCGGCGCGGCTCAGAAAACCGCGTCTGTTATACTCGTAAGGGAGGTGAAGATCATGTCTTTCGGCCCCGAATATATTCACGGCCTGGCGATAGAGCTAAATCGGCGCTTTCCCTGGCGTGTTTCCAAAATCGAAGGGGGGGAATCCTGGATCGCATTGCGCGTATTGGACCCCTTGGGCGAATGGTTCGTATTTTCTTGGGGATCAGGGAGCGTCGGATGCTGCCCAGCAGATGCGTCTTCGATAGATGCGCTGAAAAAATGGGCGCCCGCTAGAACACCTCTTGTGGAGGCTCTAAAGAGCCGCTTCGTGAAAGGGCAGATCTTTTCCGCGCGACAGCTAAACCATGACCGAGTTCTGGAACTGGAGGTGGAACGCCTGGTCGCGGCGGGGTTTGGTGTGAAATATTTTTTGATCTTAGAGGCTACCGAGCCCATGGGTAACTTGCTTCTGCTGAACGAGGAGCACAGGATCGAGGAGCTGGCCCGCCACGAGCCGCCTGATGTGAACCCTCGCCGAACGCTTCTACCGGGACATCTGTACATTCCTCCGCCGGTTTTCGAGGGACCATTGTCCTCGGAAGTTGAGGCATTGACGTTCGAGGAAGTGTCGAGGATTAAGGGCATTGGCCGCCCTTTGACCCGAATGATCCAAGCGCACTGGGAAGAACGTCCTCCCAGTCAATGGCTTTTGGCCCTGCGGCGTCTTTACGAGGAGCCAATCGACAACGCGTCGTCTTTGCCGGATTCTCTGGAGAAGACTCTTCTTCACCTTCTTCCCCTGTTGTGTCTGCGGACCTCTAAAGGGTACTTCACGCGTTTTCCCTACGTTTGCGGCGCGGATATTCGAGAGGAGAATTTTTTGGTAGCCGCACGGGAGGGAGTCCTGACTCCTTTGCTTGCGGCGTCTCGCATGCGGCTTTTGCGCAATCTGGACTCCCGCATCGAGCGTGCGGCCAAGTCGCGAGAGCGTCACTTGGATGGTTTGACGCGACAGCTCGATCACGACGCTGGAGCGGAGGTCTTGAGACATAAGGGGGAGTTG
Organism: Synergistaceae bacterium; assembly: GCA_031267575.1. Classification (NCBI taxonomy): domain Bacteria; kingdom Thermotogati; phylum Synergistota; class Synergistia; order Synergistales; family Synergistaceae; species Synergistaceae bacterium. Next base: position 8,980 of record JAIRYN010000006.1, read on the forward strand.
TTGCTCTCCCATCTGACCGCGATACCTCCCCGCGCGGAGAAAATTTTGCTGCCGGCTCTGGACTTCACGGACTCGTCGGAACTTCAGACGGAGACGCGAGTGGAGATTCAACTTGACCCGAATTTGTCGCCCGTTCACAACGCTGAGCGCTATTTCAAAAAGTATAAAAAGGCGAAGGTCGACCAGAAGAAGGCGCAAAAGATCCAGGAGGAGATCGTCTCCTTGCGGAGCGGTATCGAAGAACTGCGAGAACAGCGGGACCTTCTCGAGTCCATCGATGACTTGACTCAACTGGAGGAAGCCGTTCGAGACGTAACGGAGTGGATCGGGGAAGTGTCGGTCTTGGGACGCGCTGCCATCGACCATCGCTTTCGTTCTGTTCAAAATAGTAGACCTACCAATCAAGATAGTAGATCTACCAAGTCCGTCAAACCCACTAAAAAAGCTCAAAAAAACCTTCCTCCTCACCTGCGCTTCGACTTTGACGGCTGCGCGATTTTTGTAGGGTTATCCGCCCGGGGGAATCGGTTTGTCACCTTCAAGCTGGCTGCCGGAAACGACCTTTGGTTCCACGCCCACGAGTTGCCCGGCGCTCATGTCATCATGAGGGTCATGGACCCCTGGATCGCGGATTTTCAAAACGGGAACTCGGAAGATGGACCGGCGACGGCGCTTCTTTTCGCCGCGTCATTGGCCGCGGCGTACAGTCGAGGCAAAACATCTCTCTCCGTCCAGGTCGATTACACGGAGCGCCGCCACGTCCGCTCTGTGCCCGGCACGATGGCGCTAGTCACCTACACCGAGCCCCGAACGGTCCGGGCTGCTCCGAATTACTGGAAAGAAATCGTAGACCGAAGGTGAAATACAACTTCCCGGCTTTGCCGGGGAGTTGTTAGAATATCCTATCCATTATTCTATCCATTATCCTGTCCATTATCCTATCCATTATCCTATCCGTGAAATCAGTATGTCCTTCGCTTTATCTCCAACAGCGCGGTGTCAAAGTGTTTGCGTTCCACTAGAAACTGGACATCCGAAGTGGCTGTTTGTGGTACCAATCCCCCGCCGCCTCCGGCAAAACACTCCCGTAGAGCCAGCATCGTGGCCTTACGGCAGATGAAGGCAATATCCGCGCCGCTTAAGCCGTCCGTCAAACGCGCCAGTTCTTCCACGTTCACGCCGTTCACGCCAGGTGCGAGAGGTTTTTTGCGCAGCTCGATGCTGAAAATCTTCTCCCGGGCGGCCAAGTTGGGCAAGGGCAGCTCCAATACCAAGTCGAAACGCCCGGCAACCAACAACGCGGGATCCACCAGGTCGATACGGCTGGTGGTCGCCAGAACCACAACCCCAGTCAGTTCCTCGATGCCGCTCATCTCCGATAGAAACTGCCCGATGACCCGCTCCGTGAAGGCCGCTCCGTCCCCCGTATCTCGCCCTCGGGCGGGCACTAGAGACTCGATCTCGTCAAAATAGAGAATCGAGGGCGCGGCCTGCTTTGCCGTCCTGAAAACCTCTCGTATCCCCCGTTCTGACTCACCTACATACTTCGACATTAGAGAGGGACCCTTCACCGAGATGAAGTTGACCCCGCTCTCCTTGGCTAGAGCTTTAACCAAAAGCGTCTTCCCCGTGCCTGAAGGGCCGTGGAGCATGATGCCCTTGGGCGGCTGAATGGCGTAACGCTCGAAAAGCTCCGGGTGTTGGAGAGGCCAGTGAACAGCGTTCAGAAGCTCCTCTTTCACATCGTCCAGGCCCCCCACGTCTTGCCAGGTCACATCCGGGATCTCCACGAAAACCTCCCGGATGGCGGAGGGATCAATCTCCATCAGGGCGGCGAGGAAATGAGACATCTTGACTTCCAAGTCCGACACTTTTTCGTAGGGGATTTCTTGAGTTTGCAGGTCGATGTAGGGAAGAATATCGCGCACACAGGCCATGGCCGCTTCTTTGGCCAGCGCCTCCAAATCTGCCCCCACGAAACCGTGAGAGAGATCCGCCACCCGCTTCAAATCCACGGCGTCCGCGTCGCTTCCGGACGCCAGAGGCATTCCTCGGGTGTGAATCCGCAAAATCTCGTGACGTCCTTTGCGGTCTGGGATGGGGATCGAGATCTCGCGGTCGAAGCGTCCCGGACGACGTAACGCCGGGTCTAGGGAGTTGGGAATGTTGGTCGCGCCGATCACCACGATCTGCCCCCGCGATTCCAGTCCATCCATGAGAGCTAGTAACTGCGCCACCACCCGGCGTTCCACCTGCTTCTCTCCACCCATATCCTCTCGCTTGGGAGCAATGGCGTCGATTTCGTCGATGAAAATGATGGAGGGCGAGCGGGACTGAGCCTCCTCGAAGATGTTGCGAAGCCGCTCCTCGCTTTCGCCGTAGAACTTGCCGATGATCTCCGGCCCCGAAATATGGGTGAACCAGGCGTCGGTTTCATTAGCCACCGCGCGGGCAATCACCGTCTTGCCCGTGCCCGGAGGACCATAGAGCAACACTCCCTTTGGAGGTTGGATCCCCAGGCGCTCGAACACCTGGGGAAAGCGTAAAGGCAGTTCGATCATTTCGCGGATATGGCGGATCTGGGTCCCCAATCCCCCGATGTCCTCGTAGGAAATTTTTCGGGCCTGGGTGATCTTCGGCGTCTTCAAGATGTTCAGGTACGTCACCTTGCTGACCACTACCGCCCCATCAGGGGTCGTCTCCGTCACGCGGAAATCACAGGGCCGTGTTCCGAAAAGGTTCAAGTGAACTCGGTCGCCTGCCCGCAAAGGCAGTCCTTCCAGTAAAGAAAGAATATAGGGCGCGTCTCGCTCCTTGTCGGTTAAGGCTACGGCGGTCAAGGGTTGAATAGTGACACTACCGGCGAAGTGGTGAGAGGCGCGTCTCACGCTAACCACGTCGTCCAGAAGAACGGCGGCGTTTTCCCGAAGCAACCCGTCGATCTGAAGGATACGTTTGCCGCAATCCTCCGCTTCGCAGGCTCGGACGCGGGCGACTGTGGTCTTTTTTCCCTCGATCTCCACAATCTGTCCCTCGGAGATTCCCAGCACCGCCATATCGCTTGGGTCTATCCGGGCAACGCTCTTGTGGGCGTCTCCGGGGTGGGCCTCTTTTACTTTGAACATGTCAAATAAAGCCTCCTTCGTGTCCTCTGCTACTATCGTGAGGCCACGTTTTTTAAATCAATTTGTGCTCCCGCCACTTGCCACTTTTCCAGCGGAAGACAAAACAGCTCGACCGCAAAATCCATTCACACACCATCGAAATCCAGACGCACACTACCCCCACACCGAAACTCCAAGCCAGGACGTAGGCAAAACCCACACGGACCACCCACATGGCCACGCCCGAAACAGCCATCGTGAACTTGGCGTCACCGGCGGCCCGGAGAGCGAAGGGTAAACAGTAGGCCGGTGTCCAGATGAGAGCGGCAGCGACGCAGAAAATGAGCCCACAAGTATAGGCGATATCGATGCTCTCGGAGGAAAGAGTGAACATCTGGAAAAAGCTGGGCATCAGCAAAATCATCAGGGCGTTCAAAGCTCCCATGATCAGGTAGTTGAACCCTAGCAATCTGACGGTATAACGTCGTGCGCTTTCGCCGTCATTGGCTCCGACACACTGCCCGACCACCGTTAGCAAGGCCATGGCGATGGCCAGTCCTGGCATGTTCCCGATAGTGAGGATGATGTTGGCAATGGCGTTACCCGCGATAGCCGCTGTGCCAAAGGTGGAGACGAGCCGAGCCAAGATGAGCTTCCCTACCTGAAACGTGGCCCCCTCTACACCGTTGGGAATACCTACCCGTAAAATTCGGCGGATTGTCGGAACGTGGAGCCGAACACGCAGAAAGCCCTCAAGCCCGATAGCCCCCTGGGAACGGTGAAGGAGCGTCAACACCAGAAAGGCGGCCACTCCGCGACTGATGAGGGTAGAGAACGCCGCGCCCGCCACACCCCAACCAAATCCGTAGATAAACAGCGCGTTTCCGCCTACATTGAGGACGTTGACCAGAAAGGAGATGTACATGCCCACTCGGCTGTTGCCCATGCAACGGAACAGGGCCGAGCCGGAGGTGTGCAGGGCGATGAAGGGGTAGCTCACGGCCGAGAACATCAGGTAAACCTCCGCGTTTTTCATGACTCCGGGAGCGATGTGACCGTACACCAACCTTAGAAGAGGGGTACGCAGCGCCAATATAACGACCATCAGGGACTCCGAGAAGATCGCCACAATATAAATGAGTTGTTTCGCCGCCTCAGAGGCGCTCTTTTCATCTCGGCGGCCCAGATATTGGCTGCACACCACCGCACCACCAGTGGTGAAGGATGAAAAGACGTTGATCAGAATGATGTTGATAGCGTCCACCAGGGAGACACCTCCCACGGCCTCCTCGCCCAACACCCCCACCATCAGTGTGTCGACAATCCCTAACAAAACCACCAGCAGTTGATCCAGTATCAACGGCCATATCAGTTGTAACAGAGCCTTGTCGCTCCAACGCTCCGCCAGCGGTCCCACATTCCTAGAAGATTTTAAAGAAGAACTTAAAGAACGCGAAGAACTCGAATTTGAAAGTTCCGAATTCGAGGGGCTCAAAACAAATTCCTGTCCATGGATCGTCCTCCACTAATGGGCCAAGCTGGCTTCGCGCGGCTCTTTCTCGCGCCGGCGCCACCCCCGGTCCGTCGTTGTGCCTAGATATTGCGCGCGTCTATTATAGGGGTTTTCAAGCAGTAATAAAGTGGGCAAAGAAAGTATAATCGAGCATTAAGACAGGCGCCTGAACCTTCGATGAAAAGGAGGATGCTATTTTGTCAATTTGTCAAGCATTCGCGCCCACAAAGATTCCGTCTGGAAAGGCACTCCAACATGAAAAGGCACTGCGACCTGGAAAGGTGCTTTAATGATGCTCCGTCCAGTAGACAGCATACGTTTCAAACTCATTGTTCCATTTCTTGCGGGGATGTTGCTTCTGACTTGCATCCTTTCGCTTTACACATACGGTTTGATGAAATCTACCGTTCTGGACACGGCGTTTACCATCTCCAGAGCGAAAACGGATCAAGTCGGAACGTCCATGAACCTCTTGTTTCGGTCCCTCTTAGGGAACGTCCGCACCATTGCCACGGACGCCCTGACCCTCGCGATTTTCGACACAAGCAGCCCCTTTGTCAACGCGGTAGCCGACGCGGAAAAATGGTTGGTCATCCTGGAGAACGGCAACGACTATCTCCGCGGCATCTATATCACCGACAAAGAAGGCCGATGCGTGGCCGCCAGCGTCCCCCATTTTTCAGGGAAAAACTTTGTAAGCACACCGGCTGTAGAAAAAGCCATGAGCGGGGTCTTTACCGTAGAGAACATCATCGTCTACAAAGCCACGCACCAGATGAACGCTACTATGACGGGTCCCATTAACATCGATGGAGTCATTGTGGGGGCCGTCGTCGTGTTGTACACTTTTCCCCACATCCTGACCTACAAAGAGTCGGAGGCGATCTTCACCGCCTTGTTGGCACCCAGCGGTTTTTTTTCGGCGCACCGGAATGACTTCTTGATGAGCAATGAAGCGGAGCGTTTTCTCGATCTGTACGACCAGCTCAAGGATGTTGGAAAAGAGGGCGATAAGGTGGAATATTCCCTGCGTGGGCGACCGTACATTGGGTACGCCAAAATCGAGCCCGTCAGTGGATGGATCATCTTATCAAGCGGGCTGAAATTCCAGGTGCTCGACTTGGCTTATCGAGCCGGGTTTACCGTTTTCATCATCAGCGTCACCGCGCTCGCCCTTATTGCTTGGATAGTCGCGCGATTCACCGATGGGATTCTCTTCGATCTCCTCACGCTGATCGGTTACGCAAAGCGTGTGTCGGAAGGCGCGTTCGATTCCCGACTCGAACCCACTTCCCGTAGGGACGAAGTGGGCATACTACACGCCTCTCTGAACCGTCTCGTCGACACCTTGCAGTCGATGATCCTGGGAGTTCAAAATGCCAGCAGACTGAAAAGCGAGTTTCTGGCGAATATGAGTCATGAAATCAGGACTCCGATCAACGCCGTCATCGGCATGGCCCATCTCGCTCTCCGAGAACCTCACTTGTCGGAAAAACACCGCGATTACCTGGAAAAGATTCAAGGGGCCACACGCTCGCTTTTAGGCGTCATCAACGACATTTTGGATATCTCCAAAATCGAGGCGGGAAAATTGGAACTGGAAAGGGTCCCTTTCGATATCAGAGAGGTTCTCGACAATGTCGCGGCGATACACCAAATCAACGCGTCCTCCAAATCGCTGTTGCTCACCTCCGAGTGCGATCCTAGCGTCCCATTGGCGCTGGAAGGAGACCCACTCCGCCTGGGACAGGTATTGAACAACCTCTTGAGCAACGCGGTCAAGTTCACCCAGGTGGGCGGTGTCTCTTTGAGTTGTCGCTTGATCGAAGAAAATGAAGCAGGGGCGCTGGTGAGGATCGATGTATCCGACACCGGTATAGGAATCGGCCCGGAATCCATAAAAAATCTTTTCAAACCCTTCACCCAAGCGGACACGTCGATTACCCGCAAGTTTGGAGGTACCGGCCTGGGGCTCGCCATCAGCATGAGCCTCGTGAAGCTGATGGGTGGGGATCTGTCCCTTATCAGCGAACTGGGGAAAGGCGCCACCTTCACCCTGACAGCCCAATTTCCTGTGATGGACGCGAATAAACTGGAAAACAAGGCGGACAGCCCTACGGAGGAGGACTTCAAAAACCTCGAACTGGAGGGGAAAGTGGTTCTCATTGTGGAGGACAACATCATTAATCAAACGATCCTCCATGAGTTGATCGCTCCCAGCAAGGTAACCGTGCTCTTCGCCAACAACGGGCAAGAAGCGGTGGATTCAGTTCAAGGTAACCACGTGGACTTGATTTTTATGGATATGCAAATGCCTGTAATGGACGGACTTCAAGCGACCATGGTCATCAGGGAGTTTTTCAACGCGGATTCCCTACCGATTATCGCGGTCACCGCCAACGCCATGACAGAGCATAAAAGAGAGGGGGTTTCCGCCGGCATGAACGACTACATCACAAAGCCCGTGGAGCTGAACCAGCTTTACGAGACGATGCAAAAATGGCTCTGCCGGGAGAAACGAGAGAGATAAATATAAAAGCAGCATAACAATAGACATAGGCGCTTGATTGCTTGCTTGCTTGATTGAATTGATTGAGACATTTTTTGGTCGATATCGCTAAACGACAGCCTCGGCAAACGCTTCGGGGACAAACACATTCACAAGGATAGCGTATTCAGCGCCTTCTAACTGTCACTTCTGTCACTTCTCGTAATTTCGTTGGTTCCGGTATTTCTTCGTTGTCTGACACCATATTTCTTCATTGTCTGACACCATGTCTGACACCATGCAACGAATACGCCTGAATAACGACTCCCGCGCCATCAGCAAGGCTTCAATATCATTCGTTCCTGTATAATCGTTCCTGTATAAGAGATAGGCTTTTTGAGGTTGCATGATATCCAGGGCGTGTTCGGAGGAGTCCTTCGAACACGCTCCAAGATCAGCGTTACCGCTTGCCCATGTAGGCCGCCAGGTCGATCATGCGATTGGAGTAACCAAACTCGTTGTCATACCACACCATGACCTTAACCAAGTTCCCCTCGACCACCTTCGTGGAGAGAGAGTCCACAATGCCCGAATGGGGATTGCTGATGATGTCCACGGACACGATTTCGTCCTCGCAGAACTCGACGATTCCCTTCAGGGGACCCTCCGCCGCCTTTTTGAGGGCCGCGTTGAGTTCCTCCACCGTGACGGTCTTTTTCAATAGGTAGTTAGCGTCCGTGAGGGATCCGTCGACGGTGGGGACGCGCACGGAGATCATATCCATCTTTCCCTTCAGGTCGGGAAACAAGGGAATCATCGCCTTGGCCGCCCCCGTCGTGGCCGGAACCAGAGAAACACCCGCGGCGCGGCCCTTACGTCCGCCCCCCTTTTGAGGGGTATCCACCAGGAACTGAGTGGCTGTGTAGGCGTGGATCGTGGTTGCCATCAGTTTCTCGATTCCGAAGGTCTCGTGAATGACCTTGGTCACGGCGGCCAAGGAGTTGGTCGTGCAGGACGCGTTGGAAACGACGATATCGGCCTTCGGGTCATAATCCTTTTCATTGACTCCCAGAACGAGGGTCTTGTCCGCGCTATCCGCGGGCGCGCTGATGATAACGTGCTTGGCCCCCGCGTTGACGTGCTTCAGCGCGTCGTCTTTTTTGGTGAAGCGCCCCGTGCACTCCATGACGATGTCGACCCCCAGGTCCTTCCACGGCAACAGCGCGGGGTCTTTCTCCGCGTACATGGGAATCTTCTTGCCACCCAATATCAGAGCGCCATCCTCGGCCTTCACCTCGAAGGGAGCCTTACCGTGGGTCGAGTCGTATTTGATGTAGTAGGCCATGTCTTTCGGGGAGATCAGATCGTTGACGGCGACGATCTCCACGTCTTTGTCGCCCCGTTCTACCCAAGAGCGCAGAACAATGCGCCCAATACGTCCCAAGCCATTGATTGCTACCTTTGTAACCATAAAAAACACCTCCATTAGAGTCAAAAATAAAGACTTAAAAATTAGAAGAATTGCTTGTCTCTATTATCGCACTATACCTTTGCGCTGTCACTCGTTATATCCTGACCAGATCCGATCTCGATCCAATCTCGCTCATTCCAAACATCAACTCTCGCTCATTCCAAACATCAACAAAAGGAACATGTCTTTTGAATCTGATATTTTGTGACAACCGCTTCTCTTTCCCGCTCGATTCTAGGAAAATAATCGGGTAGTGGGTCAAATTCATTGATCACCAAAAAACTCTACGACATTGACATACTCCCACGACTAGAGTTGTGGGATTCTAAGATCGACAAAGACAGCTGACTGAAACCGGTCTTACGTCTTCTCCTTTAAAAGTAGATGCCCCCACTCTGAGAATATTTACAGCCGCATTAATATCCCGGTCGTATTTCGCCCCGCATCTCACGTTGATAAGCCATAAAAGGAGTTTAACATGAAAATAGACATATGGCAATAAACCAAATAGACAACAAACGCCGCCAACGGCAACGTTGCGATTCTCATCCAACAGCTGAAGCTGTTGAATGAGAATCGCTTTATCGTAATACGTGATTGATGGGCAAAGTTATCGTCAGTATATATAATTTTAATATTAAGTTGGGCCATCCGATGGAATAGGTACTAATTTAGGTATTAAAGAAACAGCTACCATTTCTAACCATCAGGTTTTTAGCAATATAAACAAAGCGTCCAGAGTTAAGAAATTAAAACGCAGGTTTAAACGAGAGCAGTGTTTCGTCTGTCATGCGCCATTCATCCATTTTTATTATCAATTATCCCTTTCCTTCTTAAACCGGTTAATCAAATCAGGCTCCTTTATCAAAGGTCTTGCCATGCCAAAATATTCAATTTTTGTAGCATGTAATATTTCCG
>JAIRYN010000007.1 GCA_031267575.1 Synergistaceae bacterium
AATGTATCCAATATCGAGCAAAAACTTCGAAAATCGCAGTTATTTGTTATCTCGTCCGATCATGAGGGAATTCCAAACGCGTTACTCGAAGCGTTGGCTGTAGGATTGCCGTGTGTTACAACTGAATTTACAGGTGGAGGATGCGGCGAATGTATCAACAACAATATTAACGGCCTTATTGTGCCGGTCGGCGACGTTACGGCTTTGGCGGAAGCGATGCTCAAGATTTTGCGAGACGAGGAGTTTGCCGCACGTTTGAGTCAAAACGCGAAATTAACTAGTCTTAGGAGATATTACCCGGATGTTATATTCGAAAAATGGGAATCATGCATTTTATCCGTGACGAAGAGAAAAGTAGAAGATTCATAATGCACTAGTGGAATAATCCGTACTTGCCGGATCAGCCAGTCCTACTGTAAATAGAACCAGGCTCTTACAAGCAGTTTTCGATACCCAATCTGCCCCAAGAACACCGCCAGCATATAAGCCGCCGCCGTAAACAACGCAGCCGTATTCGCTGAGTTCGGGAGGTTTCACATTCTTTCGCTCACGAAGTTCAGCTCTCAATTCTTCTGCGATCTAAGCGGCATACTGCCTTGTCGCGCCATACTTCGACTGGTAGTCTACCAATATTTTTTTATTCACTCTGTAATGTCCATTCACTGATAGATCTCATATTTATATTCATCTTATCTGAGTCGTGTTATCTGAGTCGTGGCATGTTACCAGCGAGGCTATATTTCATAACACAACGACGCACTTGCTGCTATTGCGTTTTTCATGTAGGCTGCCACTTCGAGATGGATAATAATCAAATGGAAACGAACCAGGCGCGAAACTTCCTATAACGACTGTTGAAACCTTGACAATGTCGTTTCCCTGCCTCGACGCTCCCATGATTTCCGTCTCCATTTCATATTGCTGACTTTTTTCCTTGAACCATTTCTTGCAATTGACAAACCCTTCGATAAGATGGTTTTCGCCAGTATCTTCGATACAAGTATCTTCCGAAAAATAGGGATCAATTGCATTCACATCGCCCTTTTTCGCCGTAAAATACGCTTCGATTTCCGCACTGATTTTCATAACGAATCCTCCCCGGTTCAATATCTGAACGGGTATTTGAGGATTTTGAGGATGCCGTTTTTTAACACTTCAAACCGTTTGTTATCCGGCTTGCTATTTCCCCATCGCGAGAAGTCCACTGCAATCCAATTTGAACCTGCCTTGTCAAAAATTGCCCGCAATTTGGTAAGGATTTGCTCTACATCAACTTGCCCTGTCGTCGAAAGGTTTTGCAGAGCGAAAAGGATCTGGTCTTGTTCTTCGTCCAAAATCGCGGCTTTATTCAGTACGTAATGCTCGTTAATGCCTATTGTTTCTTGTATTGGCGGAAAAGGTGAGATTCGAACTCACGGAGCAGTCACCCGCTCAATTGATTTCAAGTCAATCGCCTTCGACCACTCGGCCACTTTTCCGCGCATCATCAATATTATATATTATAACCCAAACGGCGCAGTTGGAGCGCCCCCAACCGCCAGTTCAGGCGATCATTTCCATGAACGCGCCCATACGGGTAGAAAGCTGTTCCACGTCGTTCTGTGAATAATCCGTCTCCACCGAGATGTAGGAAACGCCTTTTCCACCTTGGGCCGTTATCCGCTCACGGACCAGGAAACTCTCCACATTATAGGTGTGGCAGGCCTGAAGAATAATGTCCACTACCCCGTTTGCTTTGTATTCGTCGACCAAGGTCTCCAGCAGGTCGAGACGTTTGGGATTAGGAGACATGCAGGAACAGGGAATGCCCAAATATTTGACGGCCAGCGCCTCGTAAGGAGGAAGAGCTTCATTCACCATCTCGTAATTCGGTTTGATCCCACCGCAGTTTTCGAAGGCCACAATCACTCCGCCGTTTTCCTCGATGGCGCTGAAAACTTTTTCTAGGCTCTTCCCCGTGGGGCAACCGGTGACGACAATCCGCTGTTTGCCGGCTGAAACGCGGCGCTCGCCTGCCTCCCAGTTCTCCTGGAGCTTCGTCCTCAATTCTCGAATCATATCCAAAGCACGGGGATCACCAAAAGAGATTTTGAAAAACTCGTTGACAAGGTGCAGCTCTTGACCCGAAAGAAGAGGAGGATTCAGCTTCGAAAGCTCGTAAAAATCTTCCATCACGCGGCGCTCTTCGTTGCGTCTTTTTATCTCGCGGCTCAGATCATCCTCGGTGATCGTCACGCCCAGCGCTGTCTCCAGCTTGCGTGCCAGACTCTCGATCTCGGCTTGCCAAACGTTCAGAGCATCCACGCCGAAATACGTCTGGGGAAGCTGCATCACGTGAGTCGGGCGCAGACGATCCAGCAGCTCGTACATCTTCTTCTTGCCATCGCAGGTCGTTTCCCCTATAACCATGTCGCAGAAGTGGAAATAAGGGCAAGTGTCGGTCAGGGCAAAGCCGTAACTCGACTTGATCAGAGGACAGAGGTTGCGGGGTAGATGTTCTTCACCCGCCGCGATGGGCTTGTCGCTGGTACTGCAAAGAGAGACGGGAATGGCGCCCGCCGCGCGAATCACCTCGTATGGGGTGAACGCGCAGTAGCAACCCACCACCTTCTTACCTGAGTCCACTGCCTCTTTTATTTTTACCGGACCAGCAGGTATCGCGTTGCGCATGGCCTCGAACAGAGCCTCAATATCGTGCATGGAAGAATTTCACTCCTTAAAATTGAATTTCGTGAAAAAACGGTAACCGTTCAATCGAGCCTTCCCGCTAGTATTGCCGCGCCCAACGCGCCAGCCCAGCGAGCCAGGGGATCCGTGGTCACAGGCGCTTGCAATCTTTCCGAGAGTCTTTTCCGGAGGTATTCGCTTTCATAAAGCCCTCCGGATAGAAAAAATTCCCGGCCCCTGCCCTGCTTTCCGCACAGCGCCGCCACACGCGTCACAATAGATTCACAGATCGCAAAGGCGATGTCTTCCTTCGCTCTTCCGCTTCCAATCAGACCGATGACCTCGCTTTCGGCGAACACCGCGCACATTGCGCTGATGGTCACTCCGCCGCCCCGCTCCGCGAGAGCGAAGAGCCCCAGCAAATCCACGGCCAGAGTATTGGCCATGATCTCTAGAAAACGCCCGGTGCCCGCCGCGCACTTGTCGTTCATCAGAAATCCCGCGACTCTGCCGTTCGACAGAGAGATGACCTTCGTGTCCTGGCCGCCTATATCGACGACTGTACAGTCGCGTCCGAGAAGGCGAAACACCCCCTGCGCGTGACAACTGATCTCTGTGACGGTCTTCGAGGCGTAGGGAACGGAAACACGTCCGTAACCCGTGGCCACAACCCGCGTTTCCGTTACGTCGATTCCGCTCCTTTCCATGTCCTCCCGCAACTCCTTCGCCGCGCCGACGCTACTCCATCCCGTCGGGATAACTGCTTTATACAGGATGGCGCCGTCTTCATCAAGCACGATAGCTTTCGCGGCCGTGGAACCAATGTCCACGCCAATTTGAAAGTTTTTTTTGAAAAACATCTATACCTCACTCCGGGGTCGTGTACATGCGAATATTAAAACAACCGTAGCATAATAATAGGTTCAAAAAAAGTCAAAGATAGATCAAATCAATACCCAAGCCATGCAACGGGGGATGCCGGAGTAGTCTGTTATTTTTTTCGCAAGCCTCAGACAGGAAGGGGCTAAAGTTCGCATTTTTTCCGCTTGTTCTCCGTCCCCAATTTCCAGAAGCAGCGCGCCTCCCGGCCTTAGCCAAGAGGGAACGTGCCGAAAAAGCGTTCGATAAAAATCCATCCCATCTTTCCCGCCGTCCAGAGCCAGGCTAGGCTCGTAGTCTCGGATCTCTCTCATCAGGTTGGGTAAGGCCCTTGTGGGAATGTAAGGAGGGTTACTGATCACCAGATCCAGCGTTCCTTTTTTCAATGGAATGTCTTCGGGTTCCCGTGAATGCCACAAAAGACCTCGCTGATGCAAACCATAACGCGCCATATTTTTCCAAGCCCAGGCCAGAGACGCGGGGTTCTTCTCGGCTAGGATCGCTTTGGCGTCGGCGCGCTCCCTCAGAAGTATGATGCCGACGCAACCGCTACCTGTTCCCCAGTCTAGGAAAAGAGGGGAGAAGGGCGATGGCCGCAAATACTCCAGAGCCAGTTCCGTCAATAGTTCCGTCTCAGGGCGTGGAATCAGGACCCCCTTCCCCACCTCGAAGGAAAGACCCCAGAAATACGTCTCATTCAAGACGTACTGTAAAGGCTCTCGCTTCGCCCGGCGTCGGACAGTCTCCAAAATGGAAAAACATTGGCCGTCCGTGACAGTCTTCTCGGGGTGTCCTAAAATCTCGGCACGGGAAACACCCAAAACGTGGGTCAGAATCATATCCACCTCTCCCACGTTGTTTTCTATTCCCGCGCTTCTCAAACTTTCAATCAAAGACCTTCTCAAAACACCAAGGTTATTCTTTTTCCCTTCTTCTATATTCTCCCCCATAGTTTCCTTATATTTCCTCATGTCTCCAGGTTGTGGAGGCGCTCCGTCTGCTCTGCCAGTGTCATGGCGTCAGCCATCTCATACAAGTCGCCGTCCAAATAAGTGTCCAGCTTATACAAAGTCACGTTGATCCGGTGGTCCGTGATGCGGTTTTGAGGGTAGTTGTAGGTTCGGATACGCTCCGACCGGTCGCCGGAGCCGATCTGCCCCCGCCGCTCCGAGGCGACCTCCGCTGTTTGCTTTTGCAATTCGAGGTCATAGAGTTTCGTCTTCAGGTAAGTCATGGCTTTGGCGCGGTTTTTGATCTGGGAGCGTTCATCCTGACAAGTTACCACAATTCCCGTGGGCAGATGAGTGATGCGTACCGCGGAGTCCGTCATGTTGACGTGCTGTCCCCCCGCGCCGCTGGATCGATAGGTGTCGATCTTCAAGTCATCGGGGCGAATCTCCACTTCCACATCGTCCACCTCCGGTAGCACCGCCACCGTAGCCGCGGAGGTATGGATGCGTCCGCTGGCCTCCGTCGCGGGGACGCGCTGAACTCGATGGACGCCGCTTTCAAATTTCAGCTTACTGAAGGCGCCTTCTCCGTCGATGCGAAAGATGACCTCCTTGTAGCCCCCTATTCCCGTTTCGTTGGAGTCCAGAACCTCCATACGCCACCTCTGACGCTCGCAGAACCTGTTGTACATGCGATAAAGATCAGAGGCAAAAAGGGCGGCCTCTTCGCCTCCGGTTCCGGCCCGAATCTCGACCACAACGCTTTTTTCATCGTTGGGGTCCTGGGGCAGAAGCAGGAGCTTGAGCTCTTCCTCGAAGCCGTTCACCTGAGGTTCCAGCTTTTCGATCTCCTCAGCGGCCAAGGCTTCCATCTCGTCGTCGTCGCTCTTGAGCAGTTCCTTGGCCTCGGCAATGCTTTGCCGGGTCGAGCGATACAGGCGAAACTTCTCCACCACCGGCTCCAGTTGAGCGTGTTTTTTCCCTAATGACTGGAGTTCTTTCAAATCGGAGACAATGGAGGGATCGGCCATTTTCTTTTCGATATCGAGGTAGTCTTGTTCGATGGTTGCCAACTTGCTTTCGATGTCCATAAGATCACCGCCGTTCTTTCAGAGCTATTTCCAGAGAGGTCAAAGCGACCTCGATTTGACCCAAGTCGGGTTCCCGGGTCGTCAGGTACTGAAGACACAGCGTGGGGTAAACGAGAGTCTTTCCTAAGAATCCCGGTTTCGAGGCAAGGCGTATGATCTCGTAGGCGATCCCCACCACCAGGGGCAGCAAAACCACCCTAGACCCGATACGCCACAAGAGCCCGTTGCCTTTTATTACGGAGAAGACAGCGGTGCCGATCAGAATCGCGATCAAGAGAAAGGAAGTCCCACACCGGGGGTGAATCCGGGAGTAAGTGGCAATAGTCTGCGGTGTCAAGTCCGACGGCTTTTCTGGAGCGACAGTTTCAAAGGCGTTGATCGTCTTGTGCTCCGCCCCGTGGTAGCGGAAGACCTGACGGATGTCCTTCATCAGTCCGATGGTGACTACGTAGCCCACAAGTACTCCCGCCCGCGCAACACCCTCCAGGGTGTTTCTCGCGACCTCCGATAGCGCGAAAAAGTTCGTCACCACCTCCGAGAGCCACAGGGGCAAAGCGACGAATAGCCCCACTACGGCCACCACGCCAAACAGGATCGCCAGGCACAGGTCCCGTGTCGTCAGTTCTTCGCCGCTATCTTCCAGCGCGACCTCCGCCGACTTGCCAAGGGCCCGAAAGCCGCTGCCCATCATTTCGCACAAGTTTACCACGCCGCGAACCAGGGGGAGTTTCCAGGGGTATCGCTTTGCACGAGATCCGTTGAACCAAGCCTCTTCGTAGATCTCTCCATCGGGTCGTCGCACCGCCAGGCCCCAAAGCTCTGGTCCCTTCATCAAAACTCCCTCGATAACCGCCTGTCCCCCAACGAGAAGTTTTTCCGACGCTTGCGCCTGGGCTTGAGAAAACCAAGACTCCAGAACCCACCAGAGCGTTGCCGCGTTTGCCATATCACTCGTTTGTCGCAAGAAGATCCTCCATATTCTTATAAGGTCTGCCACAGGGCCTGACTTCCTCACACCGTCCCATGACGCAGGAGGGGCCCGCCAGGCTGAAAACCAGGGGAGCCGCCTTTCGGCACTGGGACAACATGAGGCGGGATAGCTCTCGTATTTCCCATTGAGCCCTCC
This sequence comes from Synergistaceae bacterium, assembly GCA_031267575.1. Lineage (NCBI taxonomy): Bacteria > Thermotogati > Synergistota > Synergistia > Synergistales > Synergistaceae > Synergistaceae bacterium. Next base: position 6,714 of record JAIRYN010000007.1, read on the forward strand.
GGCAGAGCCTGAGATTGAAAAAATGGTGAAGTTCACGGGCGTTCATGGTGAGGACGAGGCGGGTCTCCCAGCCATGAGGAAGGATGAAGCGAGCATCTTCCGCCGGCACGCCCCTTTCCATCAGAGCTTTGTAGACTTCGTGGGCGGCCTCCACTTGTCCCTCGAACAGCGCACAGCTCTCCGGGTCGGAGGCCACCGAGGGAGGCATCACTACCTCCGGCCTGTCCATGTGAACGTACCTCTGGCTCTGCTGGCTGTAACTGGCCACCCGATGACGAACCAGTTGATGGGAGGTCACGCGGCTCAAGCCATCCACACCGAAGGTAAAGGAGACGTGCTCGAAAGGGGAGTGGTGCCCGCCGCGCCAAAGCTCTTTCAGCAAACGCTCCGACGAGCTTTCTTCCGAGCTCTCTTCTTTGCGCTTCAGAAGATTCCCTGCGGAGATGTCGTTGTAACATATCCGCGCCGCCGCCACCACCAGGTCATCGGGATCTGGAGTGTGTCTCAGAAGATAGACCTTGCAGGACATACAAAAAAAGGGGCTATTGCAGCCCCTAGCTCTCCGTTTTTTGGCCGTAGTTGATTCCGGCGTATTTTTTCTGGAACTTTTCGAGGCGCCCGTCTGTTATGACTCTGCTTCCCCGTTTACCCGAATAGAAGGGGTGACATTGAGAGCATACCCCCACACGAATCTCTTTTTGCGTAGATCGCGTCATAAAGGAGTTTCCGCAGGCACAGTTTACTTTGCACTCCTGGTACGCGGGATGGATTTCTTTTTTCATCGTGTCAACACCTTTTCCGATCCTTTCAGCGTACTAATATCTATTCATAACTAGAAGATACGTTTCGCATAGTATTCTTTTGACTATGAAGTCAAAGGAAAAGTTGAATCTCGGCTCATAGAAATTTTCAATAGCTCTTGGAAAATAGCTCTTGGAACACGTATGAACCATCTACATGTATAACCCTCATAGCCTCAATGCCGTAGGCCCAAACGCTCGATCAGGCTTCGGTAACGGTTGAAATCCTTTTCCTTTAAGTAACGCAAAAGTTTTCTTCGGCGTCCCACCATTTTCAGCAGGCCCCGACGGGAGTGAAAGTCCTTGGTGTGTATTTTCAAATGTTCCGTCAGTACCCGGACCCTCTCGGTCAAAACGGCGACTTGGACCTCTGGGGAGCCCGTATCGGACTCATGGGTCTTGTAGGTCGCGATGACCTCTTGTTTCTTTTCTTTCTGAATCACACACATCACCTCTTCGATTAGTTGCCGCGAAGCCAAGCGGTACATCGATCCGTAGAACCTACGGCCTAGCCTCGGGTCAAAGAGTATGTTATCACCACCTGAAGCGGCGCGCAAGCCCGAAAGAGAGAGCCTAATACCGGAAGAGCCCCAAAGCACAATTGCGTCCTTCTCAAAGATCCATGACAAATATCGAGTGGACTTTCTCCAAATTTCCTCTTGACAAACGTCCCACCCCATGCTACCCGTGCTATAAATTTTCATGAAAAGATAGATAGTTCTGTGTATGTGAAATATTTTTTGAGGTCTATCGGAGATAAGTTTTTAAGTTTTACTGTCGTGGGCGTCCCATACGCTGACGGAGAAGCTGTTTTCCTCGGCTGCCTGGTACACCGTGTATAATCTCGCCATAATTGCTATATTATTGCATATATACTTTGCTAAGTATATATTTAATATTTAATTATCTACCATATACAACCCCCTTCCGAGAACGCATAAATAACAAAGCCGTTACCAATATCAAGGGCTGAGATCTATTCATCAGGGCAAGAGCATTTACTCTCGAATCCTTGATATGACTGACCTTATATGCTACGTAAAAATACCTATTCGAATATGTGAAGCTAGTGATTGGAATGCTTGACGGAAAGTAAATGCTGTTGCCCTGTTTGTTCATTAGCATATTAGACCTACCACTTATATTATACTTATTATATTATACTTATCGCTGTTTTCGTAAGTGCTCTTCGTCAGTGCTCAAGGAAACGGCGGCGAGGTGAGTCTTTGACAAATTTCGCCGACTTAAGTATTATTTTCAAGATAGTAAGGAATTTCCCCTTAAGCGGCGCTCATTTTCGTTCGAGGTTTTGCGACTCGACTGCGATTTACAAATTCGGCTCGGAGGTTTTGATTGATGAAGATCAATAACATGATGAAACAAGCGCAAAAGATGCAGGCCCAAATGATGCAGATTCAGGAGAAATTGGCCGAGGAAAAGGTCGAGGGCAATGCCGGCGGTGGAATGGTCAAAGCAGTCTTCACGGGTCAAGGAGATCTGGTCGAACTCAAGATCGACCCGGAGGTGATCAAGACCGAGGACGTGGAAATGCTGGAAGACTTGATCGTAGTCGCCATCAACGACGGACTCCAAAAAAGCAAGGAACTCGCTAACTCTCGCATGGGCGTCTTCACTAACGCGTTGGGCTCCTTGGGGCTCGGTTAAATTTGACGGACTCCATCGGGCGTCTGATCGCTTTCTTCAACAAATTTCCGGGCGTGGGGAACAAAAGCGCCAGAAGAATGGCCTTTTACCTGCTTCGTCAGGACAAATCCTTTCTCCGCGCTATGGGGAGCGCCATCGCTGAGCTGAAAGATCACCTCTTTACCTGTAGCGAGTGCGGCAATATCTCTGATTCCGATCCTTGCCCGGTCTGCAAAGACAGGCTGAGGGACAGGACGATTTTGTGCGTGGTGGAGAGCATCGACGACTTAGCCTCTTTTGAACAGGCAGGGATCTACAACGGATTGTATCACGTGTTGGGCGGCAAGGTTTCTCCTTTTGAAGATCAGGAGCTGAGTGAACCATGCGTGAATTTCCTACTGCGCCACTTAGAGGAGACCGGAGCTAGGGAAATTATCGTCGCGACGAACCCCAGAATGGAGGGAGACCTGACGTACTTTACCCTTTTGGAAATCCTAAAGAAAAGAGGAAGGGAGGGGCTGAAAATATCCCGTCTCGCTTTCGGGTTGCCCGTGGGAGGGTCCATCGAGTTCGCGGACCGCATGACACTGCATATGGCCCTGGAATCCAGGGTCAGCGTGGGCCTTGGGCAAAAATCCTAATAAATCATGAGTGAAACTATCGAAACCTATAAATCTTTTTCCTTTCTGATCGTCGCCGGAGGCAGAGGTAGCCGGATCGGGGGACAAGGAAAGCAGTTTCGTCCCTTGGGCGAAGAGGAAAAACCCCTCTGGCGCTGGAGCGTGGACTTGGCGTTTTCCGCCGCCTCGGAAGCTGGTACCGGCTTAAACGAGGTGAAAGAAGTAGTTTTGGTGCTACCTCAGGGTCATGAAACGCGCGAAATAGCGAATATTCAAGGTTCCTTGCCCCTTAAGGTGACTTTTGGAGGTCCTGTTCGCACAGATTCCGTGCGAAACGGGCTAAAAGCCGCTAGTTGTGACTACGTACTGGTGCACGACGCCGCACGTCCCTTTGCGAGCCTTGGTCTTCTTCGTGCTTTGATGGAACGCACCACCCCCACCGTGGGGGCTATTCCCGTCATGCCCATCACCGAGGCGATCAAGCGCCTGGATGGGGCGGGTAAGGTCTTGACCCTGGATAGAGAAGGTCTTTACGCGACCCAAACCCCTCAATCCTTTTTCCGCGAAACGTTGCTGCGGGTGTTGGAGAAGGAAAACGTTTTCTCCAAAGTCTCTAAAATTTTCAAAGATGAGGCCGAGGCCTGGCTAGCCGCCGGGTTCGATCTTTCTTGCGTGGAGGGGGAGCGGCTGAACTTCAAGGTGACCTGGCCGGAGGATTTGGAACTGGCGGAAGCCCTAGTGGCCAGCCGATGGAAAATACGACAGAATAGAGGCAAGGAGGAAGAGGAGGAAGAGGAAATGGTGCGCACGGGAATCGGCTACGACGTACACCGGTTGACGCCGGGAAGACCCCTTATTTTAGGGGGAGTGGAGGTACCTTTCTCCTTAGGGCTTTTAGGACACTCGGACGCCGACGTCCTGGCCCATGCCGTGGCCGACGCGCTCTTGGGGGCGGCGGGGCTACCCGACATCGGAAACCTGTTCCCCGCCTCGGACGAGAGCTACAGAGACGCGAATAGCTTGGAACTGCTTCAACGAGTGGTAGAACTTGTACAGAAAGAACGATGGGAAATCGTCTGGGTGGATGCCGTGATCGAGGCCCAGGTTCCACGTTTGAACGCCCACCTGCCGGCCATGAGAGAAAAACTTTCGGCAATTTTAAGTTGGCGCTCCGACAAACGGGATTCAGACGGCGACTTTTGCCCCAATTCCAAAGTCAACCTTAAAGTCAAGTCTGCCGAAAAAACGGGAGACCCTGGCCTGGGGCGGTCGATGATTTGCCGCGCCGTCGCGACCTTGAGGCGCGCCCAATACTGAGAGGAAGGATCCAGATGACGGTCCGCACACGTTTCGCCCCATCCCCGACGGGGGAACTGCACATCGGAGGCGCGAGAACAGCGCTTTTTAATTTTTTACTCGCCCGAGGCGCCAATGGGAAATTTGTCCTGCGCATCGACGACACGGACAGGGAGCGCTCACGCCCCCAGTATGAGCGACAGTTGATGGAGGACCTGCGATGGTTGGGGCTCCATTGGGACGAAGGGCCGGACCTGGACAAAAGCATGCCCGTTTCGTATCGTCAAAGCGAAAGGACGTCTTTTTACAAGGATGCCCTGGAGACTTTGCGAAAAAAGGAGTTAGTTTACCCTTGTTTTTGCTCCGAGGCGCGTTTGGAGACCCTACGTAAGGAACAGCTTTCGAGGAGCGAGCCGCCTCGGTACGATGGACTTTGTCGCCGCCTGTCCCACCAGCAAGTGGCGCGTAAAATCGATGAGGGCGAAAAACCCTGTTGGCGTTTCATTCTACCCAGCGTGCCCGTGACGTTTCACGACGCTGTAAGGGGCAATCTGACCTTTTCGCCTGGGGACATGGGGGATTTCGTCGCTGAGCGCAGCGATGGGGGGGTCACCTACATTTTCGCCAGCGTGGTGGACGACCATTTGATGGAAATCACCCACATCGTCCGGGGAGACGAGCATGTCCCCAACGCGGCGCGGCAGCAGGCGCTTTTCGAGGCTTTGGGTTGGACAGCCCCCGTCTACGCCCACATTCCCATGATTCTGTCTCAGGACCGGCAAAAACTCAGTAAACGCACTGGCTCGACTCCCGTGCTTCGATACCGGGAAGAGGGGTATTTACCCGAGGCTCTCACCGCGTATCTCTCGACCCTCAGTTGGACGCCCCCTACCGAAGGCTCACCCTTCTCTCTCTTTTCACTACAAGAAACGGCATCCGTCTTCTCCCTTTCCCGCATTTCCACGTCCTCGCCGGTTCACGACGAGACTCACCTGAGGTACTGGCAGAAGGAGGTCATGCGGAGAAGAGGGAGCCAGGCCCTTCTGAAACAACTGATGGAGGTCGTCCCCTCTTTTGAGGTTTTTGACGCTCCTCCCTTGAAACGACTGATTGACGACTTGCTCGAAGAAAACTACACCTTGCCGCTCTTGCGAGGAGCCCTGAGTTTCTTGCTCGAAAAACCCAAGGGAGGGCACGAGGCGTGGTTGCCGGAGCTAAAGGAGACATTGCGTTTAGCCGACCCTTGGACTGAGGAGGAGTTGAACCGAACGACGCGTACTTTCATGAAGGAGCGAGGCTTGAAAGGGAAGGAGTTTTTCCATCCTCTCCGATTGATCCTCACCGGGCGGGAAAGCGGAGCCGCCCTGACCTTGGTGATGTGCGCGCTGGGGAGGAATCGGGTCCTGAATCGCTTGGAATTTAATGAAAACAAGGAGGTGGGATGAATCATGAGCGGCATGTTCGCTCACAACAAGTTGTTCGAGACTTATTGTATGACGGGTAGGGAAAATCTTCCCTATCTGGAGGACGACGTTTTCGCGGACGAGAGCGTTATTACCACCGTGTTGGAAGACTATGAAATCTCTCTCGAAGACGATTGGTCGGACTTTATTAAGGACTTTTGCCTCTGATTTATACTCAGGGAGCGGTAGCTATAGCAATGGACCGGAACAAATCATAAAGTTCAGGAATCGCTTTTTTTAAAGAGACGGGGCGACTGTCTTCTTTTCGGTAAAAATAATGCCGGCTTTCCCCCGTCGTTCGTATTTCGTGAGTGGTGGCGTCTGTCACGTGGTAGCCGATGGTCATTTTGGAGTGTCCACAGGCGGGAAGTCCCACCAAGATGTTCACCGTATCCCCGAAACGCACCGGCGCGCGGTAATCGCAGGCGAAGCTCAAAACAGCGAACGTGATGCCCAGGGACTCCACCCGTTCGTAGGGAAAACCGATTTGAGACAAGAAGTCCACCCGGGCCTCCTCGAACCAATGGATATAATTGGCGTGGTGGATGACTCCCATTTGGTCTGTCTCGTAAAATTGCGCTTTTCGCACATAAGGAATAATATTCATAAATAAATACTCTCCAATATTTTTTGATTTCGGGCAGAGACGCGTGACCGTGCGCCTCCGCCGATCCGTAATAATACCTGTTCTCAGTATACCGTATATCCAATTTCCTCGATCAATGTACAATCAATAAAACTGATATTAAAACTGATATTAAAGGAGGGACTGCCATGTTTTCAAGAGTCACATGACGTGTTTTATGGGGGCAGGTTTGTCCGCCGCGAGGAAAGTGATAAATCCGCATAGAGATAGAGATATAGGAGGACGATGATCTATGGATAAAATATTGACCTCTCGTCAGGGTCCTTTGGTGGCTGGTGGGTTGTTGGGTGTTGCGGCGGCTTTGCTCGCCTATTGGGGGAACCCCGGCAATATGGGTTTCTGCGCGGCTTGTTTCACCCGCGACATCGCGGGAGCTTTGGGGTTTCACAGAGCGGGCATTGTCCAGTACCTACGACCTGAGATACCGGGCGTGATTCTCGGCGCTTTCGTTTCGGCCTTGGCCTTTCGTGAATACGCACCCCGCAGCGGTTCTTCGCCTATGGTACGCTTCTTTCTTGGAGTCTGTGCCATGTTCGGCGCCCTGGTCTTCCTGGGTTGCCCCTGGAGGGCCTACCTTAGAGTGGCCGGCGGCGACTGGAACGCTCTTTACGGCGTTGGAGGTCTCGCTGTTGGGGTCTTGGTCGGTATCGCGTTTTTGTGGAATGGCTTCAGCCTTGGGGCCTCCGAACGCAATCCGAAGGCGACGGGTTTTGTTATGCCTCTACTCGCCCTGGTCTTGTTGGCATTCGTTTTCGTCGCGCCCCTGTTCGGTCCGGAAAAGACGGGCCCGATCTTTTTCTCCAAAGAAGGGCCGGGCTCTCAACACGCGCCTCTTCTGATCTCCCTGGCGGCGGGGCTGTTGGTCGGATGGCTGGCGCAACGGAGCCGCTTCTGCACTGTGGGCGCGCTCCGGGACCTGCTCATGATGGGGGACGGGCATCTTTTCAAAGGCATTGTTTCCTTCACCGCGGCGGCTTTTCTCGTCAACTACGGGTTGCAGCGTTTTCACCCTGGGTTTGAGGGGCAGCCCGTGGCTCACACTCAGGAGCTGTGGAATTTCCTGGGCATGGTTCTGTCGGGCCTGGCTTTCACTTTGGCCGGCGGGTGTCCCGGCCGTCAGCTCATCATGGCCGGCGAGGGCGACGGTGACGCGGGCGTCTTCGTTCTGGGCATGTTGACGGGGGCCGCGCTGGCTCACAACTTCAGCGCCGCGTCCAGTGGGGCGGGTGTTGGGCCTTACGGCATTCCCGTGACGATCATCGGCTTGATCATCTGCGGCTCGATCGGCTTCGGCTGCCGGCAGAAAAGTGCATAACTTTAACTGTTTTTCATACTTCTAACTTTAGGCCTTTTACTTCAATTCTGTTTTTCACTCTTTTAACTTTAGGCCTTTTATTTCAATTTTATTTTTCACTCTTTTAACTTTAGGCCTTTTATTTCAATTCACTATAGGAAGGAGAAAAATCGAGATGAGTGATATGGTGACCGTGAACGCCGCCGGGTTGTCCTGTCCCCAGCCCGTGCTGGAAACCAAAAAAGTTTTGGACAAGATGACATCGGGCAAGGTGGAGGTACTGGTGGACACGGCGACTTCCCGAGACAACGTGGCGCGCTTCGCCGAGAATAAAGGCTGGAAAACCGCCAAAGAAGAACGCCTCAACGGATACAAAGTTTTATTGGAAAAGTAAAGTCTTAAAGTAAAGTCTTATTGAAAAAGTGAGATTAAAATACAGTAGAGACGTATAGTCGTGCGTCTCTACTGTTGGGGACAGATAGGGAGTGCTTTCGATGTTCAAGTTTTTTTTATTGTCCGCGTTTTTCGCCGTTTTGACCGCTGTGGGCGGGATTCTTTCTATCCCCATGCCCTTGATTCCCTTTACGATGCAGTTCTTTTTTGTGTTGATGTCGGGACTGTTGCTGGGTCCCAAATACGGCCCCCTGTCCCAGATCCTGTACATCACGATGGGGCTGATCGGTTTACCGGTCTTCGCCGGGGGCATGGGAGGGTTGCAACGGATATTCTCTCCCAGTTTTGGCTTCCTGCTGGGATTCATCGCCGCCTCGTGGCTGACGGGCCTTCTATGCTTCGGGGGATTTTTCGGCGAGCTCCCCAAGGCGAAGACGTTTTTTCAATATTCCCTCGTCTGCTTGGCAGCGACTGCGCTGATGTACGTCGTGGCGCTTCCTTGCTTCTACCTCAATATGAACTACCTGACGAACACGCCCGTCAGCCTCGAAAAAACGTTCCAGATCGCCTTTTTACCTTTCGTCGTTCCGGACACCATCAAGGCTGTGGCGGCCGGCGCTCTGGCCTACCGCACGATTCCTCTGCTGCGGGAGGGCGGTATGTTGCCGAAGTAATAGATGTCCCTATAATCTTGCTGCGCCCGACTTTTTGGCCACTTCGGCGACGGCTTTCGCCACGGCCGGCACCACTCGCGAGTCCAGAGTCCGAGGCAAAATATAATCCGCGGACAATTCCGAGGCGCTCACCAGGTTAGCCAAAGCGCGAGACGCGGCCAGCTTCATCTCTTGGTTGATGTACCTGGCGCGCACGTCGAGAGCTCCACGGAAAATTCCCGGAAACCCTAGGCAGTTGTTGACCTGGTTGGGAAAGTCGCTGCGGCCCGTGCCCACCACGGCAGCGCCAGCCGCCTTGGCTTCGTCGGGGAAAATTTCGGGCGTGGGGTTGGCCATTGCGAAAAGAACCGCGTTCTTTGCCATGTTTTTTACCATGTCGCCGGTTACGGTGCCGGGCGCGGAGACCCCCATGAAAACGTCCGCTCCTTTCAAGACGTTAGCAAGACTCCCCCGCTCCTGAGCCGGGTTGGTTGTTGCCGCCATTTCCTTTTTGACGGAGTTTATCCCCGCGCCGCGCCTCTTGTAGATGGCTCCGGTTCGGTCGCACAGAATGACGTTTTTCGCCCCGGCGAACATCAGAAACTTGCAGATGGCTATTCCTGCCGCTCCGGCGCCGTTCAAAACGATTTTCACGTCCGATAGTTTCTTGCCCACGATTTTTAAGCCGTTCAGGAGTCCCGCGAGAGCGATGACTGCCGTCCCATGCTGGTCGTCGTGGAAAACAGGAATGTCGCACTTGGCCTGGAGCTTGCGCTCGATCTCGAAGCACCGGGGCGCGGAAATGTCCTCCAGGTTAATGCCACCCAAGCCCGGGGTGAGGAGATACGCCGTCTCCACGATGGTGTCCACATCCTGGCTGCGCAGGGCCAAAGGAAAGGAGTCGATGTCGGCAAATCGCTTGAACAGGATGCTCTTCCCCTCCATTACGGGAAGCGACGCCTCGGGCCCGATGTTGCCCAAACCCAACACCGCACTGCCGTCGGTAATCACAGCCACGGTGTTCCATTTGGAGGTCACTTCGTAAACCGCGTCGGGGTCGCGCACAATTTCGCGGCAAGGTTCCGCTACGCCGGGCGTGTAGGCTATGGAAAGGTCGTCCATACTTTCCATGGGCATTTTACTTCCCGTGAAAAGTTTTCCTTTGAACGCGCGGTGGGCGGCCAACGACCTGGCGGCGATATCCTCGTTGCTCATCAGAAGATGACCTCCATCACTTCACAGCGACTTTAAGGTAGCCGAGTATCCCTCGTCGTCAAGGATCGCGGCCACTTTTTCGGGCGCGTCCGTTTCCAAGCGCACCTCTTTCGCGCTCAGATCCACCTCGTAGCCGGAAAAGCCGGCCCCGTCCAGAGCCTTCGAAATGGCCTTCACGCAATGCTCACAAGACATATCGGGAACGGAAAACACTTTTTTCACTTTAAAACCCTCCTTTAATTATTATGATTCTCATATCGCCAAAAGCAGGTCTCGCATTTTCGCCATGCCTTTGGTTGCCGGTTCTTTGATGATGGTAAAATTATCCGGAATCTGTGACTCGTCGGCGTTGGGATCGACCAAAAACGCCTTCACGTTCTCGGGCAACCTCTGCGCCAAACCCGCGGCGGGATATACCACCAAAGACGTTCCGATGGCCGCGAAAAAATCGGCGCTCCAAGTGAGTTTTTCGGCTTCCATAATCAGGGGAACGGACTCGCCGAACCAGACGATGTGAGGACGCAGTTGCCCGCCATCTTCCGCCAACTGTCCCATACGGATATCCTCATAGCCAATATCGTAGATCCGCTCTTCGTTCCAAACGCTCCGCGCTTTGGTCAGTTCCCCGTGCAAGTGCAAGACGTTAGTGCTGCCTGCGCGTTCGTGGAGGTTGTCCACGTTTTGCGTGACAATGTGCACATCGAAATGTTCCTCCAGCTCCGCCAGGATCTTGTGCGCTTCGTTAGGTTGCGTCGTGGCCAGTTGTTTTCGGCGTTGGTTGTAAAAATCCAATATCAGCGCTGGGTTATTTTTCCATCCCGCGGCGCTGGCGACCTCCATAACGTCGTGATTCTCCCAAAGCCCGTCATTGTCTCGGAACGTCTTTATCCCGCTCTCCGCGCTCACGCCAGCCCCGGTCAAAACCACCAGCCTTTTTTTCACGTCCGTACCCCCTTTGCCGGGTAAAAGTTATCCACTTCATTATAACCCGGCAATCCGGTTACGTCCGTTTTATTGGGTGTATTGCCCTGACCGCTGTGTCGGTAGATTTGCCTTTGGGCGCTTTTCATCTTAAAATTAAAATGTATTCACGGAAGGACACATAAAATGTATTCACGGAAGGACACAAAGGGCACAACGGAAGGACACATATGTTGGAAAAGTGAAGAGCCTGATGCCGAATCGGACTCACCGAAATTTGGGCGATGAGATATTCTACGGGAGGCAGCCCAGAACGAGGAGGAGAAATTTATGATCATCGGGCAAGACACGCTGTCTATCATCGAGGCTTTGCACGACCCTGTGCTACTCGTCAGTCAAAGAGGAAAAATTGTAAACGCCAATGGTGTATTTTTCCAGAACTGGGAATTAACCGAGAGCGACCTGGCTGACGCGCAGTTGATCGACCTGTATTCCAATAAAGTGATAAAGCGAGGGTTGTTTCGCCTTTTCATCAAGGCTCTGCGAGGGCAACGCGACGCCAGCTTCACTTTTCCTCACCGCAACCCGGACAAAATGGTCAAAAACGTTTTGGCCACCGCCTGCCGGGCAGCCTTCGGCGACCAGGAACACGTCGTTTTCACCTTTAAGGAGATCCCAACCCAGAAGGTGGTGATCGCGGACGACGAGGGGACCAGTTCTTGGAAGGCCTACTTCGATCTGGCCTATGAGCCTTATGTGGAGTTTCGCCCCGCGGAACCCATCTCACCCTTCCAGGAATCGGGAGACAGGGCGTCCTACCTAGAAATCGCGGGGGACTCCCTACAAGTCAATTTCGCCAATAAAGCGGCCGCTAAATTCTACAAAGGCGAGGCAGGGTCTCTGATAGGTGAGAGTTTTTCCTCGTTCTTCAACGACAAAATCGACGCGATCCGTTTTCTGGATATGCTCGCTGTCGTGGGCCAAATAAAAGCCGAGACCACCGTTATCGCCTGTGGCAAGCCTGCTCAGGTGGAGATGCACTGCATGGTCAAATTCAGCGAGTCGGGTGCCATCGATGCGATTTATTGCGCTCAACGAGATCTGACGGGCCGTCAGCGTTACGAGGCAATCATCGGGGACAGCCGGATAGAAATGGACTTTATCTTCAACCAACCATTTGCCGGGTTTGCTTTCCTCGCTCCCGCCAGCCCCATCGAGCGTCCCCAGGCCGATAACGTGGACAAGATACTCGATACGATGCTGAACGAGATCGTCATTATGCGGGTTAATCAAGCAATGCTAGATATTTACGGCACCGACAGAGCCCGGTTTCTCTTGAAGTCCATGAAGGCGCTTTTTGCCGATCCAGACATCGCGCGTCAAGTGTTGAAAGAGCTTTTCGTGATTCGCGCAACCTCGGTCGAAAGATACGCCGTGTCGGAGGAAATGATCGAGAACCTCCTCGAACGAGCCTCCACCTACCAAGCCCTCTTCGACTCCGCGGACCGCTTGTGCGGGGTTTTTGTTGCCACCTCGAAACACCCTCTCGGCTACAAACCGCGCCACAGCAACAAAACAGAATGCGTCGCGCTGAGGGGCAACAGAACCACATAAATGCCAGGCCTAGTGTCGGGGACGCGCGATGTACCACCAGCGTTTATTTCGCTGGACAGCCGCCTTCTCCTCCCGGAAAGGCAGCGCGGCATCGAAAATAGGAGGAATCACCGTTTCCCCGCGTTCGTTGGCATAGCCCCATCCGCCGGACAGAGACTCGAAAGGAACGATCTCCTCTCCGGTGGTCTCCGCGTTGTCTATCGTATTTTGAGATCCAGAGTTTTGGGATCCAGAGTACAGATCCCAGATTTTACCGTCGCGGTTCACGTAACGCCCTCCGCCGCTTTCCGCCTCCACCCGCGCCATACCCAAGGCAAAGCGCGGGGCGACGGTCCTCCAAGGCGCGAAGGCCGCCTTGATAACAGTCCGGCCCCGGCGGTCGATAAATCCCGTTTTTCCTCCGATCAAAACCGCCGCCAGCCCTTCGGAGAAACTCCCGATCTCCGCCTCCAGCCTGGGAACACCGAATCGAGGTTTGATAGCTATGCGCCCTTTGTTGTCGATGTATCCCACCTGTTTGTTCACCCGAACGGCGGCAAGCCCTTCGCTGAACGCCCAGGCGTAATGGTATTGGTTTTTGACGACCCATCGCCCGCCTTTGTCGATGTAGCCCCAGCGGTTTTTCAGCTTGGCCGCGGCCAAATTCTCACGGAAGGGACCTGCGGCCTCAAAAGCGAAGGGAATAACCACAGTCCCGCGCCTGTCGATATAACCCCATTTGTCTCCAGACGCGACGGCCGCCAGATCCTCCGAGAAATCGCCCGCATCTTGGAAACCCACGGCGAAAGCCAACTGACCCTCCGCATCAAGGTAATACCTTTTGCCCCTGTACCCGACAACAGCCAGTCTTTCGGAAAAGGACCGGGCTTCCTCAAAAGCGATTCCGAACAGAGGCATGATCTTCCGCCCCAAATATCCCCAACGTCCGTTGGCGTCTCGGACGTGGCCTAACCCCTCGGAAAAAGGCCATGTCTCCAGATAAATAGGATCCGCGGCCCATGCGCCCTTGCGATCGATATATCCCCAGCGATCCAGGAAACGCGCGCTGGCAACGCCCTCGGAAAAACTCATCGCGTCGTCAAAGACGGCGTCGATCTCTAGTTTCCCAGAGGTGGCGATATATCCCCATTTTTGTCCTTTCCGCACGGCGGCAAGTCCTTCGCCGAAACTCCGCACAGCATCGTAAAAGGGCTGCACCGCCCACCGGCCATTATGGTCCACAAATCCCCAGTGCCCCGCGGAGGCCACGCCGGCCAGTCCACCCGAGAAGACGTATCCATGAAAAACGGCGTCGTAACTGGGAGCGACGATCCATTGCCCATCCAGGCCGATGAAGCCGATCTTGTCATTGGTGCGCATCATCGCCCGATCTTCTACAAAAGGCCATGCTTCCTGGTGCCAGGGGGGGACGATCCAGTCTCCTCTCTTGTCGATGAACCCATGCCCCCCTGCGACCACCACCGCGGCCCGTCCTTGATAAAACTCTCCAGCCACGTCGAAGCTGGCCGGTATTGTCGGCTTTCCCTTGGAGTCCACGTAGCCCCATTTGTCCATGAAGCGCACAGCAGCAAGCCCCTCGTTGAAGGGAGCCGCCGCTTCATAATCGGGACTCACGAGAAAAGCTCCCTCACGGTCGATGAAACCCCATCCCGATTTCTCCTGAACCGGCGCCGCTCCTTCCCGAAAGGGCATGGCCGCAAGCAGCCGGGGCGGCACGATCCATTTTCCTCTGGGGTCGATGTACCCCCACAGGCCATTGACCTTCACAGCCGCGAGACCCTCCGAAAACCGCGTTACCTGATCGTACACGGGAGATATCAGCCACTCCAGATCTGAGGCCCTCGCCTCCCATTCCCAAAAGAGGATTTTCCAGAGAAGAAAAAACAGTAACAGGATCCGCGAAACAGCCCAGATTTTTTTCGTCATTTTCATTTATTTTGTCTCTTTTATCTTGTCTCTTTATCGGAGTTCATTGCGGCATCTTACGCCGGCTTTGGGGCAGATGGTCTGGGGAAGCCGCGTTCCACAGCGTGTAGAATCCCTCTCCGTCGGGTTCCTCCGCGGCGCCCAGAAACTCCAGAACCGCTTTGCCCGCTTGACGCGCCTTCCACAGTTCATTCGGAGATAAACCGGCGTGATTGAACCGAGGGCTTGTCCCGGCGTAGACCGTTTCGATCAAAAATTTTCCTTTGGGGCGGGTGGTCGAGACCCAGATGGGGGCCACGGAAACGTGAGAGATGCGCGCCTGTTCCCCATGTTTTTTTTCCACGTCCACCGCCAGGATAGCGCTTCTTTCGCGGGGTATTATTCGTTGGTACGAGATGAAATTACCCAGAGAATAAGCTGTGAGGCTGTAGCCGCGGTCCGAGGAGGTGATCTCCATAGGCTGAAGTACGTGAGGATGTGTTCCAATCACGATGTGCGCGCCCCTTTCCACACTGAAGGCAGCCGCCTCTCGCTGGCGTTTTGTGGGGATAAACTGGTATTCGTTCCCCCAGTGGAAACAAGCCACAACAATGTCGGGACTGGACTCCCACGCTTGGGCAAGTCCCGACTCCACCGAGGCGTTGGAAATAAGGTTCAGACGGACATCGCCTGACGCCAAAACATCGCCGGAGGTCAAGGCTTCGCTAGAGCTCAAGGCTTCACTGGATGCCACAGCATGGTTACTGCCGTAGCTGTAGTTGACGAAAGCCCAGCGAAATCCCGCATATTCCACAAAGAGGGGCTCGTTAGGCTTCACTTCTCCGCGGCCAAGGCCCGTCCAGAGAATGTCGGCGCTGTCCAGCACCGTTATCGTCCGCGCGGCGCCTGTGAGCCCCCTGTCCAGAATGTGGTTGTTGGCCAAAGTCACCAAATCCACGCCCAGGTCGGACAAGGCGTCCGTCAGTTCATCTGGCGTGTTGAAGGAGGGGTAGCCGGCAAAACCTCTTTTCTCTCCCGCGAAAACGGTCTCCAAATTTCCCACCACAAAAGCGTTTTGGAAAAGGGGCTTCACGCGACGGAACTGATGGGTGAAATTCCAAACGTTTCCTTTAAGCGCCCCCTGGATCTGCTCCTTGTGGACCATGATGTCCCCAACGAAAACCAGGCGAGCGCGGCATTCCCTAGTCTCCTGGGCCCAAGCCGCCATCTCCCAGAGAAAGCACAACAATAGACCCCACATCGAAACATAACGGGGGTTTTTCCAGATCCAGATCCAGCGCGACCCCGCGCCGCATTCACTGCGTTCCTTTTCCAAAATTTTCACCTCGCTCGCGTTTTCAATGAGTTGATCGTACATGAGTTGATTGTACCCGAAGTGTGCTTTAGTGTACTCCATGAAGCGGCAGGTGAAAACGAAAGAACACGCGAAACGATATATTGATATACCCTGCCATGATAAAATAAAAATAAGAAATTTCCGTCACGAGAGGTGAGACATCATGACAACGACAACACGCGAACCAGAAATGGGCTTGACGTTCGAGAAGGTCTGGGCGATGTTTCAGGAAACAGACCAACGTATGCGGGAATTGAGCGAAAATGCCGACCGACATATGCGGGAATTGAGCGAAGAAACCGCTCGACAAATGCGAGAGACCGACAGAAAGATACAGGAGGTCGTTAAGCAAATCAAAGAAACCGACATTCGCATTGGGAATTTGGGCAATCGATTTGGGGAACTGGCTGAACACTTGGTAGCTCCCAATATTGTACAGAAGTTCAACGCTCTTGGTTTCCATTTTGACGAGATTTCCGGCCTGCGTCAGGTTATTAATGACGAAAGCAGCGGACAAAAAATCGCGGAATTCGATATTCTTCTGGAAAACGGGGATTGCATCATTGGTGTGGAGGTGAAAACGAAACCTTCCTATGACGATGTGGGAGACCACGTGCGACGCTTGAAGATCCTGCGTCTCATCAAAGACAAAAAAGGTGACAAACGGAAAATCCACGGCGCTCTCGCGGGAGCCATCATGACGTCGAGTGTCAAAACCGCCGCTCTCAAAGCGGGCCTTTATGTTATCACGCAGACCGGTGACACCGTGAAGATCGACGTCCCAGAGGGATTTATCCCCCAAGTGTGGTAATGGCTGACGGTGGAGACGGTAAACCGATATGTCCATGCTCCGCGCTATGAGAATGAACTGAAGGAAGGGATTTTGGGACCTGTCACCATTCCTTATATATATATTGATATACCCTGCCATGATAAAATAAAAACAAGAAATTTCCGTCACGAGAGGTGAGACATCATGACAACGACAACACGCGAACCAGAAATGGGATTGACGTTCGAGAAGGTCTGGGCGATGTTCCAGGCAACAGACCAGCGTATGCGGG
>JAIRYN010000008.1 GCA_031267575.1 Synergistaceae bacterium
TTGATGGCTACCTCAGTTAAGGTGTCGGAAGATGAGGCAATCGCTTCGATAGAAGCCAGTTGTTGTTCGATAGTGTCGCTTACCTCCGCGATGTTTTTTCCGCTGATTTCCTCGATGTCACCGATGAGAGCGACAAGGTTCTGATTGTCGGAAGAAATTTTTTCGGCGGACGAAGATACTTCCTTTATCTGGCCAGACAAAGAAAAGATCGATGAGACAATTCTAGAAAAAATTTTCCCCGCGGAATTGACGGCCTCAATGCTCGCCGTAACATCACTTTTTGCGGATTGCGCGGTTTCCACCGCCTGGGTCATTTTCTGTTCGTTGTTGGAAATGAGAAGCGCTATCTCTTGCACCGCTCGGCTTGAACTCTCCGCCAAACTACGAACCTCCTCAGCGACGACAGAAAAGCCTTTGCCGTACTGTCCGGCTCTAGCCGCTTCGATTGCGGCATTTAACGCCAGCAGGTTAGTCTGCCTGGCTATGGAGGAAATCAGGGTCACGATTTCTCTTATCTCTTGATATCCCTCGGCAAGTTTCCTGACGGCGTCCTCCACAGCGGAGGAACCAGCGCTCACTTTCTGCACCTGGTCCATAGCTTGCTTCACCACGTTCTGCCCCTCAGTCGCGCTTTCCGAAGTTTTCGACGCGATGGCGTGCACATCCAGGATCAGAGCCGTGACGCTTTGGGTAATGCCGGATATCTCGTTCGCGATGGAAAAGACGTTTTTCATCGAGTCGGCTTGTATTTTCGCGCGATCCGCGACCTCGACCATCGCCTGGCTCATTTTCTCGGCGTTCTCGACGCAGTTTTGCGACTCAGCCTGAAATTCCACGCTGGAGGACGCCAATGTTTCGGCCTCGGACTTCACATTCGTTATGAGGTTGGACAAGTTCTTTTTCATGACGGCAAACCCCTCTGCCAGTTCTCCTGCCTCGTCATTCGAATAGACGTTGAGCGGACGCTTTCTGAGGTCACCGTTTGCCATAGTGAGGCACTCGTCCCTGATCGTGGAAATGGGCCGAGTGACTTTCCTGCTGATAACGATGGTGCAAAAGAGAGCGAGGACGATAGACCCCATCGAGATAGCCGCCATAACCTCAAAGAGCGTTACAACCTCCTTGTTGACTTCCGCGATCGGGGCCGCTATGCCTACAGCCCAGTGCTGCCCCCCCTGAAGATTGACGGGAACCAGCACGCAATCGTAATCAATACCGCGCAGGAAGTAATTTCCCCTTACCGCCTCAGTCCAGTTTAAAGAAACTTGCTTAAAGAGGGACAATAAATTGTCGTCAATCTCGTTGAAACCTAAGTTCATTGTCGGATCGACACGCTTCGAGCTGATGTTCAGCTTTCCGACAAATTCAGGAAACCGGGGATGGGAAATGATAAGCCCCGTTTTGTCCAGAATGCAGCCATAGCCGGTGTCTTTGAACTCGATATTCTCAATGAGCTTGTCCATCCTTTCCAAGTTATATGTTACTCCTAGCATTCCAGCAAACTCGTTGCCGTTCATAACGGGTTCACAAACGACGACCGATGTCTTCCCGGACGATCTCGCTACCAAAACGTCGGAAACGTAAGGTTTTTTTGTTTCCTTTACTTTATCGAAATATTCCCGTATGCCGGCATCGAATATCGTGTTGTTCGAGCGAAGCGCTTCACCGTCTGGCCAGGCGTAAAAAAGAACGTCGCACAGGGCTATTTTGTCGAACATTATGGACAGAATGGCTAGAATTTGTTCTTTATCCTTGCCCTCCTGTATGGGTTGCATGTTCGCTATGACTTTGAGATAGCCCGAAATCAAGTCCATATTGGCCTTGAGCTCTTCGGCGTAACGATAGCCAGTCGCGATAGCGGTTTCTATCGTGCTGGAGGTTAGAGCGTTTTTAGACAGTTTGTAACTCACGATCGACAGTACTAGAAAAGACACGATTACCATGGGAACAAGAGTAGCCAATAACTTCAATTGAATACTTTTTTTCTTGAATAACATGATCTCACCTTTTCTGTATAATTTTAGGTAGTAGTTCAACGTATTGACGCACTTTTGACGCGCTTTCCTGAAAACACCGACATCAACGGTTGAAATCTACTCAACACGTTCGGCCCATTATCCATTTTCAACACATCAAAACTTGTCTTTATAATATTACCCCTTTTTCTTTCATTATTACCTTTTTTATAATTTTCTAAAAAGATTAAAATCGTTTATTCTGCTTGGGTGGGAGTTCTTCGAGAAACTTCATGAGAACCAGGCCCGTATCGGTAAGGGCTCCGGGCAGGTGGTGGACGACACAGCCTCCGGCGAGTTGGCGGCGTCTCTCGCTGTAGACTATATCACTAACGACAAGATCTCGAAAGGCGCCCACATCGCGTTGTACTACCCCCCGGAACTCCTGATGGCGCCTAGCCCCGTCGCTATCTTCAAAGCGAGCCCCAACCTCGAAGCCGCTAAAAAGTTTGTCGATTACCTCCTTTCTCAGGAGGCACAAATTCTGATTGCGGGAGAGGGAACTTTGTCTGTCCGCACCGACGTGAAGAACCCCGAAGGCTTCATGCTTCCCAATGCATCCGACGCCCTGAAGCGCGCGATCAAGATTGACTACCTTCAGATGATGTCCACAAAAGAAGAGACGATCAAAAAATTCACAGACACGTTGCAAGGCACCCGAAGGCTTCATGCTTCCCGACGCGATCAACGCCCTGAAGCGCGCGATCAAGATCGGCCATCTGCAGATGATATTCACAAAAGAAGAGATGATCCAAGAAGAGACGATAAAAAAGGAAGAGATGATCAAAAAGACGAAAGAAGGGACGATCAGAGAAGAGATGATAAAAGAGGAGATGATCAAAAAAGAGATGAAAGAAGGGACGATCAGAGAAGAGACGGTGACGATAAAAGAAGAAACGGTTAAAAAATTCACGGGTATGTTGCAGGGCAGAGGATAAAGTAAAATTTGGGGTTTCCCTGCTTTCACGTTTCTATGCTTTCACGTTTCTATATAGTGTGTCCAGGGCCTAAATAATGGGTCCAGGGCCTGATGGCCTTGGCGGGTTTGGGCAGAGCCCAAGGTTTTTGTTTTTTGAGAGGACAGCCGGACAATATCATGGACATTATAAAAATTGAAAGTATCGCTAAAAGTTACGGCAAACATCAGGTTCATAAGAACCTCGACTTGTCGATCCGGCGCGGCGAGTGTTTCACTCTGTTGGGTCCCTCCGGGTGCGGTAAGACGGTTCTGCTCCGCCTAATCGCCGGCTTTGAGACGCCCGACTCCGGGAAGATAAGCATCGGCGAAACTGTGGTTTCGGATCCTGGAAAGAACATCCATATTTCCCCCGACAGTCGAGGAATCGGCATGGTTTTTCAGGACTACGCCGTGTGGCCGCACATGACGGTCTTCGACAACGTCGCTTACCCTCTCAAGCTGGCCCAAACCCCGAAAGACGAGCTGACAAAGAGAGTCATGGAAACCATCGGCCTGACGGGCATGAGCGGCCTGGAAAAGCGCCTGCCCTCCGAGCTTTCGGGCGGTCAACAACAGCGTGTGGCCTTGGCCCGCGCACTCGTCGCGCGCCCATCGCTCATGCTCCTAGACGAGCCTCTGAGCAATCTGGACGCCAACCTGAGAGAAGAAATGCGCTTCGAAATTAAAGAATTGCAGCATAAGCTTGATATTACGGTACTCTACGTCACGCATGATCAAGAAGTCGCGCTCGCCATCTCCGACCGGATCGCCATTATGGATGGCTCTGGCCGCGTCCGGCAGACTGGCGCTCCCTGGGAAATTTTCGAACAGCCTGCGGATCCTTTCGTGTTCAACTTCATGGGCATCGCCAACTTCGTTCCAGTACACGTTTCAGCAGAGCGCGAGGGCATGAGCTACCGCGTGGGAAACGGTACGCAGGTTATGCCGTGGATTCCTCCGACGGACTCCACGCCCAATTCGGGAGGGGTTGCGTCGGGATGGGTTGCGGGTTTCCGCCCTTCGGACGTGGAGATTGCTCGTGAGGGGGTTTCTGGAGAACAGCGTTCCGAGGGCTTGCGCGGCGTGGTTCGGCGGGCCAGCTTTTTAGGAGCCATGATAGATTACCTCATCGAGGTTGACGGCGCGAGCCTACGGACCGCACTGGAAACCCACGAGGCGCTGTCTAGAGGGTTGATGTTCGATGAGGGCGAAAGCTGCGTGGTGAGCTTTCGGAACCTGCTCTGGTTCGACGCCGGGACTTTGTCGGAGGTGAAGTCATGAACAGCATTGAGCGGCGCCGTGACTTCGGAACGGCACAGATTATTCTTTTCCTGTCCGTCGCTATACTGGTGGTGGTGGTGGCGGTTCCGGTTTTACTCATCTTTTTCAACGCCTTCTGGGTGAACGGGGAGTTCAACATCCGGGACGTCGCCCGAATCATCCAGGAGCCGGATACATGGCAGGCTCTCGTCAACTCTCTGATCATTGCGACGGGAACGACCATCGGTAGCACGATTGTCGGAACTTTTTTCGCCTGGTTGGTGACGCGCACAGATCTTCCGTACAAACGTTTCATGAAAAGCATGTTTCTCGTGCCTTTCATGTTGCCGTCCTTCATCGGCGCGCTCGCGTGGAAAATGCTGCTCTCACCCAGAGCGGGCTTCATCAACCGTTTTTTCATGACTCAGTTGGGGTTCGACGGACCGATTTTCAACATTTACAGCTATATGGGGATTATTCTGGTCGAGGTCATGTATCTCTTCCCCTTCGTTTTCATTCAGGTCTGCGGCGCTCTCGAACGCATGGACCCGACACTGGAGGAATCGGCTCGTATCTCCGGAGCGGGGCTTTTCACCATCACGCGGAAGATCACGATCCCGCTGGTGATGCCCAGTATTCTTTCGGGGGCGCTTCTCATCATGCTCTACTCGATGGCGCACTTCGGAACCGTTGCGGTGCTTGGAATCGAAAACGGCATTTTCAACATTCCGACGCTCATTTATCAGCGTATCCACCAGAGCGGGGGAAATTTCGCGTCCATCCGCACCGGGACGGTGCTCGCCACGGCGCTTGTCATTTCAGCTGCCCTCATCCTTTGGCTTCAGGGTAAAATCCTAAACCATGGCCACTACCAGATCATCGCGGGCAAAAGTTTCCGCCCAATGGAACTCAAGCTTCGCGCTCTGCGTTTTCCCCTGCTTCTCTTTTGTGTCGTCTACATCGGTTTCACCATCGTGCTACCGACCGTGGTCATCTTCCTGGTGGGTGGGCTCAGGACCTACGGGCTGCCCTTCACGTGGGAAAACCTCTCGCTGGACAATTACAAGTTCGTCCTCTTCAATTACAAACTCACGAAGGACGCCATCTGGAACAGCGTGACACTGGGTTTCTCCGCGGCGGTCATCACCATGTTCGCGGGGGTTATGATCTCCTACGTTATCGTGAAGATGAAGGTGCGCGGCAAGGGGATTCTGGAATTTTTGGGGATGCTGCCGTTCTCCGTGCCCGGCTCCGTCATCGCCTTGGGCGTTATCCTCGCCTGGAGCGGCAAATACGGCGTGAACCTCTACAACACCGTATGGATCATCCTCGTGGCCTACATTGCCCGCTACATGGCCTTCTCGCTCAGGGCGAACAGCGCGGCTCTCGAACAGGTGCACGATTCGCTGATGGAGGCCGCCCGCGTTTGCGGGGCAACGATGTGGCAAACGCTAAAGGACATCGTGCTGCCCCTCGTGCGGCCGGGCATGATCGCGGCCTTTTTCCTTATTTTTCTGCCGTCGTTGCGAGAACTTACGGTGTCCATCATGCTTTACGCGCCCACAACGCGCACCATCGGAGTGGCCATCTACACGCTGAACGAAGATGGGGAGACCGTCCGGTCGGCGGCGCTGGCGGGCATTGCCCTGATCCTCATCGTTGTTGGTCAGACACTGATCAACCGTTTTGCCGAGAAAGGCAGGGAATAACCTTATGTCCCATGTGCGACTGGTGAATGTGACGAAACGTTTCGGCTCTGTGACCGCCGTGGACTCGCTAAACATGGAAATCGAAAAGGGAGAGTGTTTTTCCATGCTGGGTCCCTCCGGCTGCGGTAAGACGACGACCCTGCGCATGGTGGCGGGCTTCGAAGATCTGAACGACGGAGAAATTCATGTCGGTGAACGCTTGATCTCCTCCCCAAAGAAAAACTACTACCTACCTCCAGAAAAACGCGATTTTGGCATGGTGTTTCAGGCTTTCGCCGTGTGGCCGCACCTGTCGGTCTACGAGAACGTGGCTTTTCCGCTGCGTATTCGCAAACTTCCGACTTCGGAGATCGAAAAACGCGCAAAGGATGCCCTCGCGTCAACCAACTTGACGGGGGCCGCGAGCGACAGCCCGGCGAACCTCTCCGGTGGCGGCAAGCAGCGCGTGGCTCTGGCCCGAGCTCTAGCGATCAACCCAGACGTAATGCTTCTGGATGAGCCTCTTTCGAGCCTCGACCCTCACTTGCGCGAGGAAATGCGCTTTGAAATCAAAGACTTGCAGCGCAAATACGGCTTTTCTATTATCTACGTAACCCATGATCAATCCGAGGCGATGGCCCTCTCCGACCGCATCCTCGTAATGAAGCTCGGCGTCGCGCAACAGATTGCCACGCCGCTGGAGGTCTACAACAACCCAGCAAACAAGTTCGTGTTCAGCTTCATCGGGCTCTCCAATTTTCTAGAGGTTGTCCGGTCCGGCGACAGCGTCGCTCTTCGCGAAGGTAGTGCCCTGCCATCGGAATTGGTTCCACCGAAACTGATCCCAGGCTGCGCGGATGAGAACGCAAAAACTTTCTTGCTGGCGAGCCGACCGTCGGAGATTGATTTCGTCGGTGAGGGTGGGTTGAGGGGGGTTGTCACCCGCAGGGCTTTCTTGGGGGAGATCGTCGATTATCGGGTTGAGATCGACGGTCAGGAGACGCGCGTCCAGAAGGGCCGCCGCGCTCCCGGACCGGAGGTGGGCGAGACTTGTGGCCTGCGACTGCTCCGTCCTTTCTGGTTTGCCGAAGACAAAGATTCAAGATAATCGTTCAGATAATCGTGCAAGATAATCGTGCAAGATAATCGTGCAATAATCATTCAAACCCCCAATGCTAACGCCCTTCTGATAGGGTTTTTCGCTAGGGGGTTTCATCCCATGTTCCTTATATCCCTTCATCATATCCCTTTATCATATCCCTTTATCGCTAACAACATATCCCTTCATCGCTAAGAACCCGCCAAAGGCAGGACAATCCACGGGTATAACGTAACGATACCAACAATACGGGCCGTGTGAAATACGGACGCGGTGAGCGGGTCAGCCCCAACCTCCTCGGCGAACGAGGCAATCTGGCTCAAGCCGGCCGGAGCGGCACAGAGAAGGCACGTCGTCAGGCTCCAATCCGACGTTTTATAAAGCAAAATGGCCAGCAGGGTACAACCGAGCAGCATAACAAAAGTTACAACAATAGCCGGGACGAACAGAGCGCCGAGCTGTTCGGCTATTTGCGGCGTTATTCGCTCGCCGGTCACGAGGCCGAGCCCGATCTGCGCCATGAGGCGGATCCGATCATCAAATCGATACCGTTTGCCCCAGAGCAGAGCCAGCCCTCCTCCGACAAGCATTGCTCCCAACATGCCCCCCGTGGGAATTTTAAGCCACGCCGCGAACGCTCCCCCTACGAAGGCCAAGGGAACCAGCTTCAGATAATCCTGTTTCGCGAAAAACGCGAGAGACGTACCCTTCGCCGCATTATTCGAGCTACGCGACTCTTGGGAGATGCCCGTGATTTTTTCGGCTACGAGAGCGAGATAAGGGATCAACGCCACGAAGGTGACGACTCTGAAAAGCTGGACAAACGCTATAACAGAGATGGACGCGTCGATAGACATACCGAAGACAACCATTTCCGCGATTCCTCCCGCTGCGCCGCTGATGAGCGAGGTCGCGAGGTCTAGGCCGCTCATGAGACGCATCGACAATCCGCATATCAGAGACAAAAGCAGCATCCCCACTGTTTGAATCGCCACGGGCATGATCATGCGTAGCATCCGTTTGGCAACTGCCCTATCGATCTGACGCCCTATCGAGATGCCGATCAAAACGTTAGCGACGAACGAAACGGGTCTCGTATTCAATGGAGGATACAAGCCGGTTACGCTCAAAGCTCCTGTTGCCACCATGGAGCCCAACAACGCCGGATTGGGAACCCGCAAAAGCCGAAAGACAAAATAACCGACGGCACCCACCATAAACGCGACACAAAAAGCGACGACCTGTCCTCCTGGAAATCCCAATACTCTCACACCCCCACGCTAATCTTACACCATCTCAATTAACACCGCAGCCCCCCGACTGAGCCGGAGGGCTGCAAGTAATTCAATACGTTTTCGAGACCACGAATTTTTTGCGCAACGGTTGTAAAAACGGTAAAAGAAGAGACAGCAGAGCGATCAATACGAGAA
The DNA here is from genome assembly GCA_031267575.1 of Synergistaceae bacterium. Classification (NCBI taxonomy): domain Bacteria; kingdom Thermotogati; phylum Synergistota; class Synergistia; order Synergistales; family Synergistaceae; species Synergistaceae bacterium. The sequence goes on from JAIRYN010000008.1 coordinate 8,451, forward strand.
CTATCGTAATTTTCGAGTTGGTAAAGACCCCCATGTAGCTACCGTTTGTCAGTATGAGAGCCCGCCTCAAGTTTGCCTCCATGATGAAACCCAGAACAAACCCCAAAACTGTTGCCGCGTGGGGCAGCTTGAATTTACGCATACATAATCCAAGAATGCCGCACAAAAGTGCGACTAGAACATCGAAACGCTCGGCGTTGAACGAATACGCCCCGGTGAACACCAGAGTGATGATGGCGGCGAAAAGAGCCGGCTTCGAGATACTCGTGAGCTTGATCGCGCCCTTGATACAGACGACGCCCACGAAAAACATCAAGATATTGGCGACGAGCAGGGACGAAAAGATGCCATAGGGAATTTCGGGATGGTCAATGAAGAGCATGGGACCCGGCCTGACGTTGTGGATCATCAGCGCACCCAGCATGATGGCTGTGGAATTGGAACCAGGGATACCCAAGGCCAGCAAAGGAACCATCGCGCCGCCCGTGACGGCGTTGTTGGCGGCTTCCGGAGCGGCCACTCCCACAGGATTGCCCTTGCCAAAGGAGTCGGGGTCTTTGCTTGTTTTTTTGAACCAACTGTAAGAGATGAACGACGCTACCGTAGCGCCAGCGCCCGGCATCGCGCCTACGATAACCCCTATGATCGACGACAGGACATTGGTCTTGTCGTACTTTCTCAAGGTCTTCCACGTCGGCATGGAAGTGTCGCTTTTTTCGTCGAAAACATAGGTGTCCTTGATGTCAAAGTTCTGCGCCTGCTGCAAGACCTCCGATATGGCGAAAAGTCCCATCATGAGGGCGACCATCTCCAACCCGTCGGAAAGGTTCATGGAGCCAAAAGTAAATCTGGGCGAACCGGCAAACGGGTCGAATCCAATACATGAGAGCAGAATACCCAGAAGCCCGGCCCATATTCCTTTGAGAATGTTGTCCTCCCCCAAAGAACAAATCAAGGTGAGCCCCACCAACGCCAGCATGAAGTACTCTGCCGGCCCGAAGGCCAGCGCTATCGAAGCCAGCGGTATCGCCAGCAGCATAAGGGAAATCGCGCCGAAGAGCCCGCCGAATACGGACGAGTAGAGCGACAGATAAAGAGCGAGTCCGGTTTCCCCCTTTTTGTGCATCTCGAATCCGTCGAACACCGTCGCGGCGGCGGCGTTTGTCCCCGGCGTTCCGATCAGGATAGCCGGTATTGAACCGCCATATTCGCCGCCGCAGTAAACACCGCCCAGCATCATCACCGCGATGTGAGGCTCCATTCCCCAGGTAAACGGTAGCAGAAGGGCCATAGCGATCGTGGCGTTGATGCCGGGAATGATCCCGCCGATGGTACCCCATATGACCCCCACGAAGATGGCGAGGATAGCCTCCCAGGAGCAAAGCGCGTTTATGCTGATAAGAAAGTTTTCCATGACCTTACCCCGCTTTCAATTAAAAAACGGCTGCAAAATTCCAAGCGGCATGTTGACTTTGAGGAGAAAATAAAAGATACAAAACAGCACAGCCGTCGTGCCCAGCGACATTCCCAGTATTTTTTTAACGTCGCGCGAGCCGACGCTTGCCATAACGACGATCATCAGAAGGGGAGTCATCACGATATAACCGATGTCGTCGAGGAAAAAATAATAGACTAGGCAGGCGACGCAGATGATAACGATCCTAGACATGCCGCTGTTTTCTTCCACTTCAGCCGCAGAGGGATTTTTTTTGATTATGTTCCAAGCTCCCCAAATGTGCACAGCGCCTATCGCTACCATGATCCACGCGATGATGGTCGGCATGGCAGCCGGTCCGGCAGGGTCCAGCGACTGCACCAACGCGACATCGCGGGCAAAGTACAACGTCGCTGCTCCAAGTGCCAGAGATATCAAACCAAAAATCCAGTCATTTCGTTTGAACAAGATAAATATTCCCCTTTCCAAACTAATCTGGAGCGGCGGCCGCGCGGTCAACGCGCGCGACCGCGAAATTAAGATACGCTATTTACCGAGCGATGTACGGATCGCCGCGTCCTGCTCTTCCATCACCTTGTAGAATTCTTCCCCTGAAAGCCACGCGGGGACAAGGTGCGAGCTTTCGTAGTATTGTTTGAAATCCGGGTTGTCATAAGCCGCTTTGAAATATTCCCGCAATTTCTCCAGAACTTCCTTGGGAGTACCCTTTGAGACGATCAGTCCGCGGAATTTTTCTATTGTGACCTGCGGAAACCCCGCTTCCGCGACAGTTTGATAGTCGTAGCCGGGGATTTTGTTGAATGTGGCTAGAACACGAATCTTACCGCCCTCCACGGACGAGAGCATCTCCGCGAACTCCCCAACACCAGCCGTTATGTGTCCGCCAAGTACCGCGACCACGCCGTCTCCACCACCCTCGAAAGGCACGAGCGCAACATTGACCCCCGCCGCTTTCATCAGCTCGCGCGTGGCGACAAATTCGATATTACCAGCCGTGCCGCCGGTGATCTTCAGCTCGCCGGGGCGTTTTTTCGCGTCATCGAGGAAGTCATTCAATGTTTGGTACGGCGCATCAGCCGCCACGTAGATCGCGACAGCGTCAATGAACATCCGCGCCACGGCGTCGAAGTCCTTGTAGCTCACTTTCATATTGTTAACGATAGGGCTTGCTATGAATGTCGATGATACCCCCTGAATGGTGTAACCGTCGGGTTTCGATCTGGCGACGTGTGTCCAGGAGTTCGCCCCAGACGCGCCCGTGATGTTGTTTACGATCACCGGCGTGGGAATCTTAGTGCTTACGGCCTTCGCGAGAGCTCTGAGGAAAATATCTCCACCCGACCCCGCCGAGTGCCAAATCATTTCGATTCTCTTCTCGGGCCACTCTGCCGCGTAAGCGACTCCGCATGAGGCCACCATTGCGATGACCACCAGCAACGCGATACGCCTGACTGCGCTTCCAACTTTCTTCATAATACTGCCTCCCTCTTGTTGAGAAATATCACTTGAATGTTGAAATGAATGTTGAAAATCTCGCTACTTTATCGCTACTTTATATTGCCTTCGATCCAGGACTGCACGATTTTAGCGATGTCTAGACTGTTTTTCTCGACCATCATAAAGTGCGAGTTGCCTATTTGCCCCTCATCTTGAAGATGAGTGTACATGACGTTTTTCACCCCAGCCTGTTTTAGGTAAAGCGGCACGAGGTAGTCGTAATTCCAGTGATACGACGCGGATCCCGTGACCACCAAGATTGGAATATCTTTGAGATTCACCAGAACTCTCGCCGGTTCTTTTTGCAAATTGCCGGGCAATAGGGTTTTGTCTTTTGGGGTATGCAGCTCCGGAATCAGCTCTTTCTCCGGGTCGGTAACGGGAGGATCGTAAGTCATAGGAATCTCCGTCAGTCCCCAAACAGCGTACTCCACGGAGCCACGACGAGGATTATTGTGGAACGGCTGGCCTTTGGGTTCGAGATTCACAATCCCCTTCACGAGATTGGGTCTCGCGTCCGCAATCAACCACGCGAACGGACCAGACTGCGAATGAGAAACGAGAATCGCGGGGCCAATCTTGTCCAACAGCAAAGCGCCCGCTTTCTGCGCGAAGGTTTCCATTTGTTTGTTATCGTTCAGAGCCGGAGCTACCGTGGCGTAAAAAGTATCAAATATGGGATCACCCATATCGGGCTTTCCAGGGAACTGGGTCGCTCCCTCGACCCCCTTGCCCGCGAACATCACTTCGCTCCTTTGCGCGGAGGACGTAGACAGATACTGCCCAGGCCGCGGCAACGCCCCAGCTCGGCCGCGGTTCGGAACATCCGTGACGTACACAATATAACCTTGCTCCCAGAAATATTGGGCCCAGCCGTTTCTGCCATCCGGTGTGTTCAGCCACGCCAGGCTCGTGGAGTTGTTGCCGGAGAAAAATACCAGCGGGTAAGGTTTAGTGACTTCTTTGGGCACGAAGACCTCAATGAACATTTGCCCTCGCATCACCAATGATTCTGTCTCCCCCTTGAGCCCTTCCGCATGTTCCGGTTCCGGCTCATACTCGCCGCCGACGAAAAAATATCCCCACGACTGAAGAGATGTGACGTCGCTCACGTGAATTCCTTGCGGAACGCTCGCCACAGGCGCCGCAGACGCTGACCCCGCCAACAACAGCGCTGTTAAAAACGCGAAGCACTTTCTCATAACACTACCTCCCTCTTAAGTAATATTTGTAATATTTGGGGCTCTGCCCCATACCCCGCTCAAGGGTCCCAGACCCTTGATAATCCCCATCATAAAAAACAAAAACAATAGACGCGTATAGTCCCACGAAGGGACTTACGACGTTCAGATATTTCGGCTCTGATTCAGTGTGTTGATGAGACCGCCGTTCAAGAGGTATTCCATAAGGAACGGCGGAAATGGCTCGAAGGTGAATTTTTTGCCGCTGTGGGTCTCTATCTTGCCGGCTGTGAGGTTCAGCGTTGCGGATTCGCCTTCCTCGATCTCCTCGCTCGCGGAGGGGCAAACCACCGCGGGTAAGCCTATGTTGACGCAATTCCTGAAAAAAATCCTCGCGTAGGATTTGGCTACGACCGCTCCAATTCCCGCTCCCTTCAGAGCCAGGGGCGCGTGCTCGCGGCTGGATCCGCAGCCGAAATTGGTTCCGCAGATCAGAATGTCGCCCGGTGAGAGCTTCGCCGCTAACCCAGGGCGGACGTTTTCGAGGATGTGAAGCCCCAACTCCGACGGTTTTGTCAGGGTCATGTACTGAAAGGGTAGCAGCTCGTCTGTCGCTACGTTATCGCCCAGCTTCCAGCAGCGATTCATCAGTCATAACCTCCGTTGGAGTCGCTTTTGTACGCCGTCACGTAACCCGCCATTGCGGAGGCCGCCACGGTCGCGGCGCTTCCAAGGTAGATCGCTCCCCCCGCGCCCATTCTTCCTTTCATGTTGCGGGGCGAGTTGGCGACGCAAACCTCGCCCTTCGCCAAGATGCCGACATCGTGCCCGCCACATGCCCCACACGCCGGAGAACCGATGATCGCTCCGGCGTCGTGTAACGCCTCGATATAACCCAGGGAAAGGGTTTCACCGTAAATTTTCTTACTGGCCGGAATCACGAGAAGTCTTACACCTTTCGCGACCTTCTTACCACGCAAAATCCCGGCGGCTTTTTCGATGTCGCTAAGTAAGCCGCCCGTGCAGGAGCCAATAAAAGCCTGGTTGATGCGTATTTTTTGCGTCTCTATCTCGGAAAGAGGCCAAGCGTTGGTTGGTGAAGACGGAACCGCGACGTTGGGCTCGATGCCATTCAAATCGAATCGCTCGGTTCTAACGTATTCCGCGTCCGGGTCGGGATGTTGGTCGGGATGTTGAACAAACATCGCGTTCTTCGCTCCCATCTCCATGCTCATGACACAACACATGATGCGGTCGTCAAAGGACAGAGCGTCAATGCCGTCTCCCTGAAACTCCACGGAGCGGTAATTCGCCCCCTCTGGCCCAAAGCGCGACAGAACGCAATTCATCAAGTCGCGTGCGCAGGTGTCTTTTGGCAAAGTTCCCTCGAAGATCACACAAATAGTCTCAGGAACCCGAAACCATATTCGTCCCGTCACTAGAACCGCCGCCATTTCCGTCGCGCCTATGCCCGTGGCGAACGCTCCCCTCGCTCCCTCGCCAGTGGTGTGGGAATCCGTGCCCACGACGATTTCTCCCGAACGCGCCAAGTCTTCTTCCAGCATCGTGACATGGCTGATGCCGCAGCCACAATCGTGAAAGCGCTCTATACCATGCTCTTTAGTGAATCGCCTCATCAAATCGTGATGCAGGGTTGCCTTCACCGTGGTCGATGGACTGTGGTGGTCGATAAAAAACGCGGCCCTGTTCGGATGCTTTACGGAAGCCCCAGATATCCTGCCGAAGTTCTCGATGACAAGCGCCGCGTTGTTGTCATGAACCATAGCACGGTCAACCTCGACCTCGACGATTTCCCCCGCCTGAGTTCGCGCCCGTCCGCATCCCCTCGCCAGAATCTTTTCCGCTTCCGTGGGCATTTTGCGCCTCAAAAACTAACGGCAAGCGCCTTTTCAAAGGCGTCGTGTATCGCGTCCATAGCGTCGCCGGACTTTTCGGCATTGCCAACTATAATCATCTCAATTCCCTGAAACTTTTGAATATCCTCCGGCGTGGCTGGTTTGTAACCACACGCGAGAACGCACTCGAAGGAGCCATTGGGTTCATTAATGGCGACATGGCGCTCTGCTCCTTCCTTGTCTTTCACGGTGAGACCTGCCGCGTCGATACTCTGGACTGTGCTGTGCCGGATGAGCATGACGCCCTTTTCTGCGAAACGCTTCTCCATGAAGTGCCAGCGCGCCACACCCAGAGTGGCAACCTGTTCCCGGGGGTCGTTGCCAATGATGATGGCCTTTTTGTCCTTTTCGATAATGGCGTCCGCAACTTCGTATCCAACGATTCCATCGCCCACGATGACATAGCAGTCAGCGTTGAACGTTCCCCGTTCAATGAATTCAAGGGCGCTCCAGACTTTGATTTTTTTGTTGATCGCTATTGGAGGAACGATAGGGCTCCCTCCCGTCGCCAGGACGACGAGGTTCCAATTTCCCTGGGGTATGGCGTCGAGTTCTGAATTCAGGAGGATTTTAACCCCCTGGGAGGGAAGAAGTTTTTCGTAATAGTCGATGACATTGGTGTAGGGTGCTTTGCCCGGGGCTTTAGAGGCCCAGTAAAAGGTTCCGCCGAGTCTGTTTCCACGTTCGAATAACGTCACTCGAGCCCCGCGCTTCGATAAGATATTGGCGGCCTCAAGACCGGACACTCCACCGCCGACCACCGCTATGTCGAGGTTTTTATCCTTCAGGTCCTCGGTGATGTGGATCAGCTCTTCACGCCCCAGTATGGGGTTTTGCAGGCAGGCGGCCATGGATTTGTTCTGCTCTCTGCGAGTGCGGCAACCTTGATTACAGCCGATGCACTTGCGTATGGGGTAAAGTTCACCCTTGGCCAGATGGGATATGGAGCCGGCCCAATCCGCTTCCGCCAAAGAGGTGCGGGCCACGGCGATGAAGTCGGCCTCGCCGTTCTCGATCATGCGCTCGCCCACCTCCCAATCTACCACGCGGCCCACGACAATGACAGGGACTTTCAGCCCTTCTTTCAAGGCCTTGCCCATCCATCCGAGATGTCCCTGTTGAACCTCCGAGGGTGGGCATTCCCACTCCTCGCTTTCCGGCATTCCAGAGGAGACGTGAATGGCGTCCACTCCCGCGTCTTGCATGATTTTGCATATTTTCAGGGAAGCCGGCAGCTCACGCCCTCCAGGAATGCGCTCCTCGCCGCTGAGGCGTAATATGACAGGAAATTCTGGACCGCAAAGCTCTTTCATGCGCACGATCATCTCTTGTACGGATCGAGCGCAGTTCTCCAAACTTCCGCCGTATTGATCGGTTCGCGTGTTCAGAAGTTCCGAGAGCAGGAGAGCCACTTCGTGGCCGTGGGCGCCATGAATTTCCACTCCGTCGAACCCCGCTTTTTTCGCGCGCAATGCCCCAACCGCGTAAGACTCGATGATCTGTTGGAGTTCTTCAGTCGTTAACTCGAAAGGCGAGGCCTCGCTCTTAAATTCCTTACGGCCGAACTGGATGCCTGACGGATGTATCTGACAGAAAACCTTGGCGCCCGCGTTGTGCACGGCGTCTAGCAGCGGCTTCCACTGGGGGATGCGGGAATCGTCGGCCAGAGAGCCTCGCGCCCGCTTGTTGTCGCCATGAGGGTTGGCTGGAAGGATGAACGCGCCCATTCCGCTCTTGGCACGATTCTCGAAAAACGCGATCATTTTGTCCGTCACTTCCCCGTTCTTGCCTGAAAAGTAAAGACACATCGAGGAAGTGATGAGCCTGTTACGTATCTCTACCGGGCCGATTTTCGCTGGTGTCAAGATGAGGGGAGCCGAGGCGGCGCTCATTTTACTTTGTCTCCTTTTTGACTTTATCTCCTTGGGCTGATCCGTCTCTGGCCAGGATTTCCTTGAGGCGCCTGGCGCAACGGGTCACGTTGAAGATTCCGCAGGTGCAGGGTTTGGCGATCACAATGGCCGCATCTTCCGGGGATAGCTTTCCTTTTCTGACCTTTTCGATCACATCCTTCACCAAATTGGAGGCGATCAATGAATGCCCGCACATGGTCACCATTTCGAGGACTTCGTTTTCTGGAGCCCCTTCCTCGTTCAGAGCGGGAGTGGTCACTTCTCCCGGCAGTTTTTCGGTCTTGCCGAAGACCCCCAGGGATAGGGAGGCCGTGTGAGGCTTGAGTCCACAATCGTGGGCAATTTGCACCACGTCGTCGATCAATCCGCTGACCACTATCGAAATACCCACGTCGGCCTCTTTCGCTTTCTTGAGGACGCCTTTGACCTTCTCCGCGTCATCGAAATTGGCGATGATCCCGTAGGAGTTGTCGAGAGTTTGGGCATATTCATCGGGTTTCAGCCCCGCTACAAAACTTTTCCCGGCGTGGCTGGAGCCGAAGTTATCCGGGTTTTCAGAGATGTAAATCGAGAGGATTTTACGCAACTTGTCGCCGCAGTTGTCGCGATTGACGCCTTTGGCCGCGCGCGTGTAGATGCAGAAGTCGTTTTTGAGGCTTTCGGCGGAACCAAAGCGGTGTAAAGAGTGACTCATGTTCTTCGCGCCTCCTTATTATCTGTCTACAATTGGACGTCCGAGACCGACGTTGATTTTGGCGTTTGGACGCACGGACAAGCCTATTTTTTTCAATCGGTCGATGACGGGAAGCGTGGCGTCGTCATCGAAGCGGCTCACAAGCCCAACGGACACCACGGTGTCCAGGTCTTTCAGGATGGGGAGAATGCGTCCCAAAATCTTTTCCAGATCCTCCGGTCTGTCGATGCGTATTTCGAGAATGCCGGAGAGGATTTTCTCGTTGACGTACTCAGGTTTGACCTTGCCCGACATGTCTTCTTCCAGGAGACCGTAGAGTGGGTTATCTTCCAGTATCGATATGTTCATCTCGCGGACAATTTTTGCCACTTTCTCGATTTCCGTGAGCCTCGTCCCGGTTCCTGGGCGTCCGAACTCCAAAAGCAGACCGTATTCGCCGCGTCCGAATTTGCCCGTAACGTCGTTGGTCTTGGCCTCCTCGGTGCCGCGTCCCCACGCTTTGAGATTGGGATGCTGGACCCCAGGGTCGCTAAACTGCATTCGGATGGCCCTGGGATACTCGAAGGATTCTTTGGGCATGTAGATCGCCTTTTTGGGGCAGACATCGACCCGCAGGCACACACCACACTCGACGCACTCTTCTTCATCGATGCGCGCTTTTTCTTCTCCTATCGCGATGCTATGCACGGGGCAGTAGGGTAAGCAAGCGCGGCAACCAACGCACTTTTCCACGTCAATTCTCATTTGAGATTCTTTTCCTCCTCGTCGTTGTCGAAAGTCTTCTCGACCAAAGCTATATTGTTCAGGATTGCTTTCTTGCGCGTTTGTTCAGCGGCGGCGGCGTTTCCAACCTCTATCGATCGGATGAGGGCATCGTGGTTCTTGAGGGATTCTTCGAGGCGACCTTCGTTGCAGAGAATCCTCAGCCTGTACCTCATAGTCTGCTTGTCGAAGCGTTCGAGCATATCCGCGAGGATGTCGTTGCCGCAGGCGGCTATGAGGGTTTGGTGGAACTGAGCGTTGTATCGCTGGTATTCGTCGAGATTTTGAGCGGTTACGGACTGTTTCATTTTCTCGTGGAGGGGGCGAAGGTCTTCGGCCAGCTTGGGGCCATTTTTCTCCACCGCGAGAAAAGTAGCGAGGCTTTCGAGGTTCGCTCGTATAACGTAAATATCGATGGCGTCCTTGCGGTTGAGCTTCGCCACAAAAACTCCCTTACGTGCCTTGTTCTCCAAGAACCCCTGATTTTCGAGAATGCGAAACGCCTCTCTCAGAGGAGACCGGCTGACCTCAAGAAGCTCACACATACTCTGTTCCGTAAGCCGTTCTCCCGGTAGAAGCTCTCCACAGAGAATGCGATCCTCGATATTCTCGACAATCGTCTGTACGAGGCTCTTATGCAAAAGTCCTAGGCTCTGGCTTTTAGGGTTGTTTCGTTCATTTTTGGCATCTGGGACGAACATCATTGCACACTCGCTTCATAATTTTTATTATTATCATATTGTATACAATGCTACAATAGGATTATCGAGCATATTAATCTAGAATCTTTTGGTTGTCAAGGGGGAACTATTCTTTCAATAAAGGCTTGAGTTATAATCATTTCATGATGCGACAAAAAACGTTACGCGAAAAAAAGAAGCCAGTAATTCGTTTCGATCTGTTGTGGAAAGAACTCTTGGAGTCTTTTTTCTATGCGGCGCTTGAGGTGTTTTATCCGACTCTTTATCAGGCATGTGACCACAGTCAAAAACCTGTTTTTCTGAACAAGGAGCTGCGTATACCCGGCGTGCGTAGAGGACAGAAAATCCTGGATCTTCTAGTGGATGTGCCCTTGAAGACAGGAAAGAAGATCTGCGTGCTCCTTCACGTGGAACTCCAAGGCGAAATTCGCGGCGAAACTTTTCATGTGAGGATGTATAAGTACTCCTGTCTGATCGTGCTCCGTATGGGACGTCCTTTTACGGCATTGGCGATACGTACCACGCCCAAAGGAAAATCCGAAGAGTTGCGGTATGAATCCCAATGCTTCGAGTCTCGGAACACCTATGATTATCGTACTGTTTTTATCGATCAGATGGACGAAGAACATCTTTTGAAAATGACGGACAACCCGATAGCGTTAGCGGTGCTAGCGGCCTCGCGGATGCTGAAGGCTGGGAAGAGTGAAAAGAGGCGTTTTGAGTACGCTAGAGAAATGTTGCGTCTCTTGAAGAGCCGAGGGTATTCTCTAGAAGTGCGTCATAAGGTGAGTCAGTTTATTGAAGGAGTAAGCAGCCTGAGCGCGAAAAAACTTCTAGAGGATTTCGAGAAGGAAATAGATGAAGTGTTCGAGGAGGTGAAATCCATGCCGATAAAAACGCCTATAGTGGAAAAAGTTCTAAAACGAAAATCTTATGAATGGGGAGTGGTTGAAGGAAAACTTGAAGGAAGACTTGAAAGTAAAAAGGAGACGGCGCTTTCGATGTTGGCCGAGGGAATGATTCCCGACTTGATTTCCAAAATTACGGGATTGACTGTGAGGGAAATTCAAAATTTGCGTAGCCAAAATTGAGCCTGCGAATTTTATCGAGTCAAAATTAGGAAAAGAGCATCCTCAAAAGCGGATTCAAGATAAGCTCCTAACGTTTCGGTATACCCCGTAACGACAATGAGCTCCTTCTTTCCTACTAAACATCGTCTATAATCCATTATAGATTCGATATCATAGATTCGATATCACGATTATTGAATTGATAGGAGGGAAGATTATGGATGATAAACCGACGCGAAACGCTCCACTGAGGAGCAGGTGGCTCTCTTCGATCTTGTGGGGGCTTTGCTTTGGCCTCGTTTTCACCTTGGGCGCGGAGGCGTCGTCTATGAGGCTGTGGCCTTTAGGTCAAGTAAAGACAAAAGCGGTCTCTTTCGCTCCTATGGGGAGAGTTTCCAATAGCGTCACGTTCGACATCGACTTTCAAGACAAGATGGTCGAGGAAAGAGAAGTGGGTAAAACCTTGGGTATCGCTGATTTTCCCTTCACTGTAACCCCCGCGATTCAGGCCGAGGGTAAGTGGATGGATCAACAGCGCTTCTCAGCGTCGCTCTTGGCCCCCTTGGAAATGGCCACGTCCTATACCGCCAAAATCAAAGAGGGACTAAAAACCTCAAGAGGTAACGAGATCAAGGGAGAGGAATACGTTTTCCAGACCGACCCCTTAAAACTTCTGTCTGTCCGCGCGGTCGGGACGCGCAACGGAGAGGCGGACATCCAGTTTGACTTTAATATACCCGTTTCCCCCACTCGCCTGCGCGGTTTTCTCTCCATCAACAGCTTTTATTCCAATAGTCCCCCTCCTCAGGACATACGCGGCAGCAACATACGCTATCACCTTTCTGGAACAGCGTCAGAAACTCTCCATGCTATGGCTTATATTGGCAACTCTGACGAAATGGTTTTTCTGAATGTAGGCGTGATCAAAGGACTCACCGGCGAAGTAGGGGATTTAGGATTGACGGAATCATCAACTTACCAATTTAAGCTCAGTCCCACTCTGAGGATCGAGAGCCTCAATGGCAGAAACTCTTACGAGGGACCCCACGTGCAAGTCAGAACAAGTCGCAGCGTCCGTTTCGACGAGAGTGTGAAGAGCTTTATCAAAGTAGAACCGGAAATTCCTTTTTCCATCGATTCCTATTACGCGGGGTCCTTCAACATTCGCGGCGACTTCAAGCCGCGGGAGCGATTTACTTTCACTTTCAAAAAAGGGCTGCCTTCCCAAAATGGCTCCGTTCTGCAGGAAGACCACACTCAAGCCGTCATCATGCCGGACCTGGAGCCATCCATCGAGCTCCCCGCTCCGGGGATGTTTCTCTCGCCTGTGGCGGGTGGCCTAGTTCCAGTGGAGTTGGTCAATATCTCAAAGTTGAAAATCGATCTCTGGCGGCTCTACGAAAACAACATTCCCTACCTCATGCGGGGCGAGTACACGTATTTTCAGCGAGACTTGGCCAGACGCGTGGCCAGCAAAGAGTTTCAACTCTCCCTTCCTTTCAACGAAAAAACGCGCCGCGGCATTTCCCTGGATGACCTCTTGAGTAATGATCAAGGCGGAAACGAGAACCGCGGGCTCTTTTTGCTGTCGCTTTCGATCCCCGGCACCTATTGGAACGAACGTGACCAGATCGTGAACCTGAGCGATTTGGGCGCGGTGGCTCGCCTGTGGGAGGATGGAATCCTGATGTGGGTCAATACCCTTTCGGGACTCGAACCCGTGGAGAGGGCTGAGGTTCGCGTCTACAGCAACGCGAACCAGTTATTGGCCGAAGGCAAGACTGGACCGGACGGCGTGTGGCATCTGCAACGCGATACCCTTTGGGAGAAGGATCAGAGCAGAAGCCCCTACCTCGCCACGATTTCCAAAGGGCAGGACGTCACTTTCGTGAAGCTGACCCGGGGGCTTTTATCCCAGGAGACTTTCGACACCTCTGGTCGTCCCTGGCTGAGGGAGGGTTATGACGCCGCGATTTTTTCCGCCAGAGACATCTACCGCACGGGCGAAGAAGCTTCTTTCAAAGCTGTTGTCCGGCACCACGACCTGTCTACTCCCGATGCCTTCCCCGTTCTGTTCGTCGTCCATGATCCTCTGGGCCGCGCGGCAAAGCGAGGAATCGAGCTTCTGAGCGAAGAGGGCGGAGCGCTTTTCAATCTGGAATTGCCAAGCAACGCCATCACTGGCGCGTGGAACGTCGCGCTTTTCATCCCTGGCAACGAGGACCGACCTCTGGCGAGCATGAGCTTCAGTGTAGAGGACTTCGCTCCACCCCGCATTGAGGTTCACCTAAACACAGACGTCAAAAGCCTGTTCCCCGACCAGGAGGCGAGCTTTGATATCTCCGCTCGCTACCTCTTCGGTGCGGACGGCACGGGGTTGAGGTGGGAGTCGACCTGGAGCGCCAGGGAAGGTGTTTTCACGCCCAAACAGAGCAAATGGGCTCCCTATGTTTTCAAGGACGAGGCGCGGCAATTTACTCGCATCACCGACGAGGCAGGAAGCGATAACCTGCATGAAAAGGGAGAGGGAGGATTTTCGCTGACTCTGCCTGACAACTGGAACGTTCCCGTGGTGGACGTGTCGATAACGGGGCGCGTTATGGAGGAAGGGGGACGCTGGGTTTCCGATGGAATGGTCCTGCCCTTCTATCCCTTGCCTTGGATTTTGGGTCTGGCCGCGCCCGAGGAGAACTTGTTGGTAGGTAAAAACCTGACATTCCGAGTGGCGGCGCTCACACCGAAGGAGGAGCCTGCCGACCCCGGCAAACTCACCGCGACCCTTTATCATGTGAGGTGGAACTACAACCTGGTGGAACTGGATGGCTACACTCGATGGCAGAGCAGTGAGGAGTTCAACAAGATCGAAAGTAAAACCGTCTCCTTGACGGAGGGAGTAGGAACGGTCTCCTTCAAACCGCCGCGGTGGGGTACTTACGTGGTCCGGGTCCAGGATGGCAAGGATAAGGTCAGCGCTTCCATCCGCTTCTACACTAACGATCCCTCCTACGCGGATAGAGGTTCTCAACTGCTGGACCGGGTTGAGATCGACTTGGACAAAGAACTTTACAAAGTAGGCGATGTAGCGAAGGCCACGTTACGAGCGCCCTTTAAAGGGCTCTTGCTCTTCGGCGTGGAGGGCATGGGACCCATTGAACGCAAAATTCTGAGCGTGGATAGTGCGGACACCGTGGTAGAGTTCCCGGTCACCGCGAAAATGACCCCCAACGCTTGGTGTACTGTTTGGCTGATTCGTCCCGTGACGGAAAGTGAGACCTGGAGTTCTCATCGGGCTGTCGGGGTCAAGGTGCTGAAAGTGGATACCAGCACGTTTCGCTTGAACGTGGAACTAACGGCTTCCGATAAGGTCGATCCGGCGACCAAACTTCCCATAACCCTGACTTTGACCGATGTTCAAGGGATGCCAGCGAAAGGTGAAGTGGCCTTGGCTTTGGTGGACGATGCTGTGCTGCGGCTGACGGACTTCAAAGTACCGGACCTGCTGGATCATTTCTTGGGCAAGCGGCAGATCAACTCGGAAGGTTATGACATCTACGATCTCTTGATGCCGCTGGAGTCCCGAAACACGGAGCTGCTGCATCCATCAGGAGGTATGGCACTGGATGCTTTTGCTGGCGCGGCCGTCAAGGCTAGAAGATTCAAGATCCTCTCCCTGTTTGACGGGCTGCTTTCGGCGGACGTCAGCGGTGTCGTCAAAGTGGAGCTGGACCTGCCGGAGTTCAGCGGGCGTGGCCGCCTGTTCGCTGTCGCCACGTCCGGGCCTCGCTTTGGAGTGACCCAGCAGACGGTGCAAATCGCCAGAGATATTGTCGCAGAGGCGGATCTTCCCCGTTTCGCTGCGCCGGGCGATGCTTTTACCGTTCCCCTGACGGTGTTCAACTCCAGCGAGGAGCCGAAGGACATCACGGTCGAGCTTTCGACGGAAGGAGAGCTTTTGTTAGAAGCTTCCGATAAACCTAACGAAACCAATACCGGCCAACCCTATAAGCTGACGGGAACAGTTCTCGCAGGGGAATCCCGTAAATGGGCCGTGACCCTGAAAGCTCTGGAGCCGGGAGAGGCTGTCTACGTTGTGAAAACCTTGTGGCAAGAAGGCGGACAGGATAAGGTCTACGAACAGCGCATCGACATGCCGGTGCGTTCTCCTTACCCGGTGATCACTTTGTCCGGTTCAGGTTCTTTTGCAAGCGGCGACGCGCGAATCCAGGTGAGAGAAGATTCTTTTCTTGGGGCAACCACGGGAAAACTGGTCTTTTCTGACACGCCTTTGGTGGACCTGACGAAAGCCACCAGTTTTCTCGCGAGTTATCCCTATGGGTGCCTGGAGCAGACCCTCTCCTCGGCGTGGCCTTTCTTGGTTTTGCCCGACGCTATTGCCGAGATTGACCCGCTTTTGGTCAACAGCACTGCCGTCAAGCTCAAGACGGACTACGCTCTTACCCGCCTTCAGTCGATGCAGCTCTATGACGGCTCCTTCGCCAAATGGCCGGGAGACGCCACCCCCTACAACTGGGGCGGAGTCTACGCGACGCATTTTCTGGTCGAGGCTCGAAAAGCCGGTGTGGATTACCCGGAGGGAATGTTGGTCAGCGCGGTTAACTGGCTGAAGCAATTCCTGGCCTCCATGCCTGGTAGTGGCGGGTACAAATATCGGGAGAGAGACGATTTCACCACCAAGGCCTATGCCGTTTACGTGCTGGCTTTGAATGGAGAGAAGCCTTTGGGCTGGATGCAGTACCTGGGAGAAAACAAAGAATTCATGTGGCCTTCTGGACGGATTTGGCTAGCCGGCGCTTATGCTCTCACCGAGGGCAAGGCGGACGTTCTGCGGGAATTGGGGAATTGGAACGGCGACCTCCTGGAGCCGGAAGCCCTGTACGAAACCCTGGAGTCCAACGTGCGCAACGCGGCGCAGTTGCTTTCGATCTGGGCGGAGATTGAGCCCAAGTCTCCCGAAGCGGTGAAGCTCGTTCAAACGCTTCTGAACTGGGGAAAGCAGAACCAATGGTATAGTACCCAGGAAAACGCGACCGTGACCATGGCGCTGGCGCGTTATGTGACTCGGGCAGGCTACGAGAAAAGCCAGCTCGAAGGTGTCTTAAAATATGGGGAAGAAGAAGGAGAAGAGAAAGGAAAAGAGAAAGAAGAAGAGAAAAAAGAAGAGAAAAAAATCGCCTCGTTCCGTAGCGGTGAAAAAACTTCGCTGGAGGTGGCGGATTTGCCTGCCTCTCCTTTGACATTGAGCGTCATGGGGACTGGAAGAGGGTACTATGCCTGGAGCGTCACGGGGATGCCATCGAAGGCCCCGTCTCCAGAGCGCAAGGGGTTGATTCTGGAATGTCACTGGGCGAACCGCAAGGGAGAGACTTTGCCCTTGTCCGCGCCATTGGAGCAGGGAACAGAGATTTTGGCAACCTTGACTCTCAGCCCTTCTTTACCCCTTAACGACGTGGTGATTTCCTATCTTCTGCCGGGAGGCCTGGAACTGGAGAACCCGCGCCTGCGAGGCGACGAAGAGGAAGAGGAACAAGAAACTCAAGGTGTCCATTATGATGCGCGCGATGACCGCCTGTTGATCTTCATCGACCATTTGACCCAGGCGACCGAGTACAAGTTTACGATGCGAGCCGTCACGCGAGGGAACTTCGCTGTTCCCCCTCTGGCGGCTGAGGGCATGTACGACCCCGATATCCGTTTCGTAGGTTCCGTAGGCGAGAACCTGGAGATCCGATAAGGAGTCCGGTATAATAATGACGTGACAATAAACGGGAACCCTTTCTTTTTTGAGGGGTTCCCGTTTTGGTTGCGTTTATTGGTCGCGTTTATTAGTTGCGTTCAGTTTATTTTATTAGTTGCATTCAGTTTATTTTATTAGTTGCAATAGAGGCTAACGACCGTTCACAGACCCAGACCGTACGTTTTGGATATTCCGCATTCTTTGTAGCAACGTTGGGTGAGAGTAAGACCAGAAAACGACAAACGGATGAGGTGTGAGGTTGCTCAACGCTTTTGAAGAGATTTTTTTGAGTCCCGTAATGAGCGCGTCACCCATTCCATAAACGTCGGCGAAATTATCGGCCGCGTATTCGTGTTTGCGAGATAGAAAATGCGTCGCGAAGTCCAGTATATTGGACAGCGGCGTGTACAACAGGGAAAAACCGACCAAACCCAAATGGAACGACGGAACCGCTCCTCCTAACGCATACGCTATCTCCGGATTCTCCAGGAACATCGACAGCGCCCAAAGCATAAACCCCGTGACACCCAAGGAAATCGTCATCATGAAGATCACATGCCGCATTTTGTAATGGCCGATCTCGTGCGCGAGCACGGCAACAATTTCCTCCACCGCCAGGTCGTTAATCAGCGTATCGTACAAAACGATTCGCTTCTTCTTCCCAAAACCCGTAAAGTAGGCGTTGGATTTTGCGCTCCGCTTGGAGCCGTCTATAACGTAGATATTTCGAATGGGGAAAGCCGTCTTTTGGGCGAAAGCCTCGATTGCGGAACGAAGCTCGCCTTCTTCAAGCGGTGTTTGCTTGTTGAAGATCGGGACAATCCACTCGGAGTAAAAAAACGTGATCGTAAGCGTCAAAATGGCGATGGCAGCCCACGCCAGCAGCCAGAACCAATCTCCAGCATATTGGTAAACAATCACGATGATCGCTATTAGCACGCTCTGCAGAACCAACGCGAGCGCAAGCGCTTTTAGTTGGTCCGCCACGAACGTCCGAGGCGTCGTCTTGTTGAAGCCGAATTTCTCCTCTATGACGAAAGTGTCGTACCAATTGAATGGGATGCCCATAATCCACACCCCAATGGATATTGTTCCCAAAAACACCAGAGGCAGCAAAATAGTGTTGCCGGTATACCCTCGAAGAAACGTGTCAAGCCATCCCGCGCCTCCATACCACAGGATCAGCAGACCGACCACAAACGAGAATCCACCGGAAATCATCTCAAAGCGGTCGTTCTCCTTTTGGTATTTCTGCTGTCTGGCGTATTCCACAGAATCGTATATCCCCTCCAGCTCCTTCGGCATGGTTGGGCTCATTCGCGTCCGGTTCAGGTACGACAGTACCTCCTCCCAAATAAAGTCCGCGACATAAAAAATGACGATAAGGTAAAAGTAGATATTACGCATCTTTTTCTTTCACTTTCTTTCATTTTTTTTACTTTATTTCACTTTTTTTACTTTCTTTCACTTTCTCTCACATTGCCTATTTTTTATCTCATCGCTCAATCCGTTCAACTGTATTTCAGTGTATTTTAGCCGAAAAATTCGAAAAATTAGGGTGTGAAACCTTCAAATAAGGGACGCTTTTCCTCTGAGACGTCAGGGCAAAAGGTCTCACGGCTCCGGTATAATGCCTGCCGCATTTGGATATCGAGAATAATATTAAGGATGATATTAAGGATGATATCAAGCAGTGCACCGCCCATATGAAATCGAGGTAGAAAAGAGGTAGAAAAGCTGTCGAATTGATATATTGGAAACAGTATAGCCGGCCTTGAGGTTGGTTTGAAGTCGGCTGTGTCTGTCGCCTTTGGCTTCCGTCGCAGGAGATCGGAGGCAGGAGATCGAGGAAGGAAAAGGAGGCGGTTATTCTAGGGCCCCAAGTTAAATACTCTCTTTATCTTTTCTTTGAGCCCGATACTGAAGCGACGAGGATAAGCACCAGAAAAGCACCCTGAAGCAGCCTTTGAGTGCCTGGCAAAATCTTGGCCACGTTCAAAAAAGTCGACATGAATGACATCATGAGCGCTCCAAAGCAGACGCCCATTACACTGGATCTGCCTCCAGCGGCAGATGTTCCTCCGACAAACGTGGCCGCGATCGACGGTAGGAAGTAGGTGGAGCCCATGTCCTGAAAGGCTCCGCCAATAAAGGCACCGCACAGTGCCCCGGCGATCCCCGATATGGAGCCTGCGATGACGAACGCCGTTACAACGACGCGATTGACCGCTATTCCGGCGTAGTGAGCCGCCGTCTTGTTCTGCCCGACTGCGTGAAGACGTTTGCCATAGGGCGTTTTGTAAAGCGCTACGGAGAGCAAAAGAGCCAGGGCGATCGCAATCAGAGTAAGCATGGAAATATCCGCCGGATTTTTATTGATAAAGGCCACCAAAGCCGGATCTGGTAGCGCCTTCATATGGGGTGCTCCCACGAGTATAATGGAAAATATGATATATCCGGTGGCGAGCGTCGCAATCATAGCGGGGACTTTGAGGTATACATTGATTAAGCCGTTTGCCAATCCGCAAACCGCACCTACTATCGTCGCCGCGAGAAAGCCGGTCAAGGGAGCAGTGTTTGTAAGCGTACAGGAAATATACGCGCTGAGCGTCAGGATGTAAGTCTGCGACAAATCTATGGCGCCATCGCCACTGGTGACCACTACCGTTTGTGCCAGACCCAGTAGTAGGGCGAAAGTTGATAATTTCGCGCTGGTATACAGCAGGGCGAAATTGAGCCTACCGGAGACGGCGCCGATCAAACCCCAAAGAATGACGGAGCCCAACATGGGCCAGATAAACGGGTGTCCCTGGAGAAATTTTCTCATGCGACTACTCTCCATCGAGTGGTAACCAGCTTGACTGTTAAAACCAGTATTAAAATCAACCCCATAACGGCAGTTTGATAATTCGACGCCACTTTCAAAAACGCCAGCAGAGTTGTGATGAACGACATGGCTATCGCGCCAGCCACTACACCTACGGGTTCCACGATTCCTCCCGACATTTCGCACCCGCCGAGAATGATCGTCGCTATGCTCATCATACAGTAAGACGCGGCGCTGTTTGCGTCGGCGCTCAGACAAACAGCGGTAAATGTGGTTCCTGCCAATACGACCATCAAAGCCGATAGACCGTAGTTAGTCATTTTTGCGGCTAAATGGGACCACCCGGAGCGCTCAACAGCTTCTGGATTGTTGCCTATACCACGTAGGATCATTCCATATTGGGATCTATAAAGCAGATAATAACAGGACAGGGCTGCCAGCAGGCACAGGATGACCGGCATGGGCACAAATGAGATCCTTTGTCTATAGAAGGCCGCCAGCCATTCTGGGCAGTGGCCGCCCGGAGTAGGGCTGAAGATCAGAGCGACTCCGAGCCAGATAAATTGAGCTCCCAGTGTAACGACTATGGCTGGGATCTTCCGCAGATGGATTAACGCGCCCATAAAAATGTAGGCTGATATGAACACTGCAATGGAGATGACGCCGAATAGGGGATTCTCAGTCAAGACGACTGCCACCAGGACGTTTACCAGTCCTATGGAGTATCCGTTGCCCATGTCAATATCACCGGCCAGAACAATGAACATCTGTCCGAGGCTCGCGAAAACCAGTGGAACCGCCGTGCCGACCAGCATACGGATGCTGACATAGCTGAGTATCTTCGGATTCAGGTACACATTTGCCAATATCATCAACAACATGGTTGCAACGGGCAGTGCGGCTCTTGACGACAGTATGCCCTCTCGTCTGTTTTTTTCCGATGTACTGGATTTGACCTTGCCGTCTGTATCCTCGAATGAGGCATGCACAATATTCGCTGCAGTGATTTCCTCCTCGGAGAGGTGGGCGACAACCATCCCGCCGCGCATGACGTAAGCGCGGTCGCATATCTCCATCTCAGCATCCTCGGTACTGTATAGGATCATAGATTTGCCCTCTGCTTTGGCATTTCGTAAGAGTTCGTATATCTCTTGCTTGGTTCCAACATCGACGCCAGCCGTTGGGTCATTCAACAATATCAGATTCGCTCCGGACGCTATGCCTCGTGCAAGTAGCGCTTTCTGCTGGTTGCCGCCGCTTAGGGAGGCGATAGGGCTGTGAATGCCCTCAGCCTTGAATTTGAGTTTGTCATACCAATGTTGAACTAGTGTTTCGGATCTCTTTCTAGCTATGAGGAAACTGTTTTTCACTCTGTCCAGGCTCGTGATAAGGATATTGTCGAAGATGCTCCACAGGTGGAATATCCCCTCTCCAGTCCTGTCTCCGCTTATGTAGGAGACGCTTCCGAAAACCGACACGCTGTTTCTGTTTCTCCGTGACATCCGCTGTGTGCCAGCATCAAAGATCGCGGAGAGAATCTCCTTTTGCCCCGATCCGGCGAGTCCTGAAACACCAACGATCTCGCCACCCTCTACGTACATGTTCACATTCGAAAGCGTCCGGTTGGACAATCCCTTAATATCGACCACGCGCTGCCCGCTCTTCTTCATCTTTTCCTCGACCACGCGTCGCGTCACTTCACCGCCCATAAGATGTACCAGTTCATCCTTGGTAGTGTCGTTCGCGTTGAATTCCCCCTCCACTCTGCCGTTGCGCATCAGAATGATACGGTCGCTGACCATCTTTATCTCGTCCAATTTGTGCGATATGTATATTACAGCCGCTCCGCAAGCGCGCAGTTCGCGCACAACCTTGTGCAGTTGCATCGCTCTATCAGTTGAGAGCGCGGAGGTGGGCTCATCTAAAATTAAAACTTTCAGTCCCTCCGCCACAAAAGCCTTGCAGTTTTCGACGATCTGACGGTCTGCCAGTGCGAGGATCCCCACCGATTTTGTGACATCGATGCTGCTTCCAGGGAAAAATCGCTCCAGTAAATCGCTAGTTTCCTTCCTCTTCTGCCTGCGCCAGCCGACTTTTCCCAGAAGGTTGCGCGACATATTGAGGATAGCGAAATTCTCGTACACGGCCAGGTTGGTACATAAGGACATGTCCTGATAAGCACAGGAGATACCAGAGTCTTTTGCCTCTTTCGCCGTGTACCGCGACATTTGAACACCGTTTGAAAAAATATGCCCAGATGTCGGAGGTAAAACACCCGTTAGTACCTTTATGAGTGTTGACTTGCCCGCTCCGTTGGGCCCGACGAGACCAATAACCTCTCCCTTGTAAATCCGAAAATCCACCTGGCTGAGAGCCTTGGTGATACCAAAAAACCTGTCAATACCTTTCAATTCAATGTATGGGGACGATTGAGCATGCATTCTCGAAACCTCACTCTGCCGCCGAGTTGAACTCTTCCGAGAAGGCGACGATGCGAATCGGAGACCCGGAACCGCCCTTGAACTTGTTCGGCAGGCCGATGAGGTAGGTAAAAACAGGTATTAGCGACAGAGCGCACAGGTTCTCTATGATCGGAATATTTTTGCCCAACAACGTATGATGACACGGGCTTCCGGACAGGCCGTAGGCGTCCAAAGAAAGCGTGTCGCAACCCACGGCTGCCACGTTTCGTCCGGCTAGGTATTCGGCTGCCCTTTGATCCAAACCCGGCCAATCCCGAAGGTAACCAGCACAGTTCGGCTGCAGCCCGTATTTTTCGTCCCAGCCAAAACGCAACATCACGATATCCCCAGGCTTAATCTCGCCGTTTAGCGCCTCGAAATGCCGAATTTCCTCCAGGGAAAATAATCCTTTTTCAGGCGTACTCATGGCGTCTATCTTAACCCCGCGTCCCATGATCGCGGAGACCGGCATTTCGTCTATGGGACATCCGCCACGCATGAAATGTTTGGGTGCGTCAATGTGTGTGCCGGTGTGCTCTGACATGACGATTCTTGAATGCAACCCTTCATCGCCGTAATCGTAAGATTCGTACAACGTCCCGCCGTAACGGGCCTGAGTTGGCCACACAGGCATCCCCTCTTCTAGCGTATAAGAGAGGTCCACGATCCGTGCACTAGCCTTCAAGTTCTCGAACATCTTTATGTACGATTCACGCATGGCAATCTCTCCTTATTCGAGAAAAAGTACGAGAAAAAATATAATAGGCCGCCGTGATTACGCGACGACAGCCTACCTAATTCAAATGGCTCAGGGTATTTCTACTTTTTGTAAAGATTGGCGCGCACCCATTCGCGGTCGTAGGTGGGGCAGGCAATCACTTCATCCGGCACATTTGCAAAATCCTTGATCTCGTCTTTGGTGACGATACCGAAGGGGTGCGTCATCTCCTTTGGAACGTCCATTCCATTTAAGATGTCCACCGTGACATAGACCGCCGAAGCGCCGTCCCAAGGGTTGGACGAGACGGAAATAGTGTCGTAGCCCTCTGGCGCTTCATTGGCCCACCACTTCAGGAAATAACCGCGATTGTCGCCGCCGATTATAGGTAGAGCAAGCCTTGCCGAGTGAAATGCCTGAACCGCTGCGTAGGAGTCTCCTCCCTGAGTCACGATAGCATCTATCTTGTCGAGGGTCGGAAGAACTGAAGCTAGCTCCGCCTGGGCCTTTGAGCCAGTCCAGTCAGTGTAAATTTCCGCCAATACCTTAATATCAGGGTATTTGGCGAGTGCTTTCAGGACACCTTCGTGGGCTATATGGTCAAATTCACTGCCGGCTGTACCGCGAAGCTCAATGATATTGCCTTTGCCGCCGATGGCTTTACAGACGTACTCCGTCAATTCGCCCATCTGGGCGATGGTGTCAAAGTTGATCTGATAGCACAGCTCCGCTTTCGACGTCACAGGCCCATCGTTAACGATAATACATGGAATTCCTGCATCCGACGCTTCCTGTATGGCGCCCGTCAACGCCGTGGCAGAACCGGGGTCAATGATTATCGCATCCACACCTTGAACTATGAAATTCTGAATCTGTTGCACCTGTACGCTGTTGTTCTGATTTGATTCGGCGAAGATCAGTTCACGGAGTTCGCCTGACGCGATCAATACGTCAGCGGCTTCTCTGGCATAACGTTCCATTGCTTGACGATATGTGTTACCGTTATAAGAGTTTGAAAAGCCTATCACATAGCCTTTGCTGGAAGATGCGGCGAACGCCATGCTTGAAGCGTAATTCGAGGTCAGAACCAATGCAAAAATCAACAGAAGAAACATTGCGCGTAATAAGATAGCCCTTCTCATATTAGCAACTCCTCTGATTAGAATAAAATAACTTATAAATCACAGATAAACCACAGATTTATGACATTTTATCGGCTTTTTATACGCTTGTCAATTTGTGAGAAATCCACATGAGAATCCGCGAGGAAACATGAATAAGCCATAGCTCTTTAAGCCTAATATACTATAGGGATTATGCACTAGAGTTTTTGATGTGTTTGGAAGTGTGAAGGCGGTCCGTTAGCAAACCGCCTTTTCAGTTCCCTGTATTCCCTAACGAAAACTTTTTCCCATCTGAGTCAGATGGGAATTGGATGGGTGAGGTTTGAATGATTGCGTTCAGTTGTATTCTGGAAGATTAGCGTAATCAATTGCCTTACCAAGAGCGAAATGGATGAAGAAATCTGGATAGCCATCTATTGGCAGCCAATAAGTAACGATTTCTTTACCTTCGTATTTTATTTTCCTGAATATCGGCTGTTGCGTACTCATCGCCTGATTGGCTAAACAGCCTTTGTGATCTTCCGGCTTCCCGCGGGCGGAACACTTCGTTCCCGTCGAACGCCCTAATTTTTTGCTGACGTCGTTCAAGGCAATGACCTCTCGATTTTTGTAAGTCAATTGAACCGCTTCTGGGAATTTTCCCCACATGAGTTGGAAGGCTTTTTCCAACGCGTCCAGTTCACTTTGTCGAATATTCAATACACTGCCGCCAACCGAATGACAAATCCCTGCTTCTTGCGAAAAATCCAATTTTTCTTTCAATCTTTCTTCCAGTCTTTCTTCCAATCTTTCTTCCATCGCTGATACGCTCCTTTTCAAAAAACTTGATTTGGCCTATAGTATGATCATAAGTATTGATCATAAGTATGATCATAGTACAAAATGAATTTTTTATAAGAACGCAGTATTTACTGATAAAGTATCCAAATACATACTATGAAAGGCGACGGCCAATAGTGAGCACAGCCAAGAGAATTGTAGACAGGCTGCAAGCAGCGGACTTGACGTGTCCTATCCGTTATACGCTGAATGTGATTGGCGGCAAGTGGAAGTTGCCCATCATCTGCATGCTGGAAAAGGGCAACCCTACGCGGTACAGCACCCTCAAGCGCAAACTGGGCGATATAACCAACATGATGCTGGCGCAGTCGTTAAAGGAACTTGAAGCGTCGGGGATTGTCCATCGTGAGCAATACAACGAAGTGCCGCCGCGGGTGGAATATACTCTGACCGAAAAAGGGAAAACTCTGTTGCCGTCTGTCACATTACTTTGGCAATGGGCGCGGGACAGTATGGAGCAGGAAACAATCTGCGGGAAAGACTGCGACAAGTGCCTTTCGGAGATATAGATAATGTTCTTCACGGGTCATCGGTGAGGATTCGTATGCGTCTGACATCTTCGTTCCTCTTGTGTTTTACGATAAGTTGCAGCACCATTTCATCGGCGGTAGTTTCGTCGCTCAGGATAATCCATATAATCCATACATAAACGATCTCTTAAAATTTATCCCCCCTCCGCAACAGGAGAGGGGATTGTTATTGTGAAATTACGCCTTCAAACCCTTTCGATACTCCGACTCCAGCGAGACGCCGTCAAAGGTGTTCATAGAGTTCATCAGGGCCAAAGCGTCGTCCACCACCTGCATGGCGATAGGACATCCGCTGCCCTCTCCCAGGCGCATACCTAGGTTTAAAAGGGGCGTCAAGCCCAGATGGCGCATGGCCAGGCCATAACCGGGTTCCTGAGATAAATGAGAGGGGATCATGAAACCTTTGGTCAAAGGTGAAGCCAGGATGGCGAGAAGCGCGGCGGCAATGGAAATGACCCCATCGATAACAACGGGGAGCCTGTAGCGTGCGGCTCCAAGAAAAACACCCATCATTCCGGCGATGTCGAGTCCCCCCACCTTGGAGAGAATGTCCAGAGGGTCGGCTGGGTTGGGCTTGTGCTCTCGCAGCGCGCGAAGAATAACACGTTTTTTTGTCTCAAAGGCCTCGTCGGTGAGGCCGCCTCCACGTCCTACAGCAAGGTCGGGATCATCGACCCCCAAGGCTGCCATAATACAGGCCGCGGCCGGCGTTGTGTTTGCCATGCCGACCTCGCCCGTTCCCACAATTTTATAACCTTTCTCTTTGGCTTCGCTCGCCAGTTGGATTCCCGCCTCCACTGCTTTTTCCGCGACCTCCCTAGACATCGCGAGGACATTTCCCCGAACGAAGTTATCCGTTCCCTCCGACATCAGGCGAAAACGCCTGTCGATAGCGGGATGGGGCGCCAGGTCCTTGACTCCCATATCGATCAGCTTTAAATCGACTCCGGCGTGTTCGCACAGCACCGTGATGCCGCACCCTTCGTTTCTTGCATAGAACTCCATTAACACGCGAGTGAAATTCTGAGGCGAGGCGGAAACACCTTCCTCGTACACTCCGTGGTCGGCGCCAAAGAGGAAATGAACCTTACGATCGACGCGATTGTGTAATTGTCCTGTGATGCCCGCAATCTGAATGGCAAGAGCTTCCAACTGTCCCAAACTGCCGGCCGGCTTCAACAACCTGTTCTGATACGCGGTAGCCTCTTCTACGCTTCGGCCGTCAAGAGGCTCGATATCCGCCCTTAAGGCGTCAATCGTCGAAGTTTCCATCATTCTTTTTCTTGTTGGGCGCTTTATCGAGCGTGTAATCGGACCGAGGGCGCAATGGCTTGCGCTCAGGCGCGGCGTTGTGATCGAGGCGGCGGTTGATGACCTCCAAAACCTTATCGGCACTTCCCTCTCCTTTCATAGCCTTGATGAAACGGGACGCCCATTCTTCGGTCTCTCCAACAATGCGCTCCACCACCTCCGGTGTCTCGCGCAAAATCGCCTCTCCGAAGGGGAGATTTGCCTTTTTATAATCGCCTCCCTTGCGGCTGATTTTATTGCCGTCCGCCCAGGCTATAATTTTGCTCCATAAGGCGTCACTAACGCCGCGCTCGGATTCCTTCACGTAAGCGCCTGTAGAGGTGTCCGCGTTGCCGGTTTCTGGATCCATCTTCAAGCCGAAGGCCACGTTCTGAAAGAGCGTCGCTACGTTGCCTTTATTGATACGATAGTTATGGAACTCTTCCACTTTGTGAAGCGGCGTTCCAGAAATACCGTGCTGGGCGATGGAGACGCCATAGGGGGCGATTGCTTCGGCGATTTCGAGGGTGCGGTTCAGATCAATCCCCTCCTGCTGGCCGCTGGACGCGTCGTAAGTGCCATGCAACGAACCGTTGGAGATGGCCAGAAGATCCGGGTAAACGCCCCAAGAGTTCAAGCCGCCGATGAAGAAAAGAGCCTCCTCCACCGTGGACAGTTCCCCGGCGCCCTTGATTTCCCCGACTTCCACCTCAAGGCCCAGGTAAGGAGGGATGCTCATGGTCACGTCTCGGGTAGCGCAAAGATTATCGTAATCTTGTAGATGCGAAGCATCCACAGCCAGGGAAGTCCAGCTCTGAGCCACTAGAGCCGGTAAATGGGACACGGCTTTGTTGATGTCGGCCGCTCCTTTGATACCATAGTGGTCCACATGCATCGCGAAAATGACCCCGTCGCCCAGTTCTCTGGAGTACTTCGCCGCGTAGGTCGGAAGGTTATCGAAGTTGCCAAGGCAATAGCCCGTCTCGGACTTGGCGATCTCCAGCACAACGGCGGCGTTCAGTTTTTTGGCCGCTCGCAGGACACCCTTCGCCGTCAACGGACAGCGGCAGTTGGCCGCCAGGACGACACAACCCAACTCTTTGGCCGCGGTGTAAATATCCCGTCCGCTCACCAGACCGACGCTTTCGTTTTCCCATAATGCCCTGACATTCAAAGGTCTTCGTTCCAGCATTACCTTGTATGCCTTATCGTCGATATTCATCCCTCAAACACCCTCCCCTGTTTAAATTACGTAACATATCTTTCCTCTGATAGAAATTCGCTTGACATACTCCCACGACTAAAACTAAAGTTGTGGGATTCTAAGATCGACAAAGACAGCCGACTGAAACCGGTCTTACGTCTTCTCCTTTCGTCTTTTTCTTTCGTCTTCTCCTTTAAGAGTGGATGCCCCCACTCTGAGAATATTTACAGCCGCCTTGATATCCCGATTTATATCCCGATTGATGTCCCGGTCGTGTTCCGCTCCGCATCTCGCGTTGATAAGCCATAAAAGGAGTTTAACATGAAAGTAGACATATGGCAAGAAACCAAATACAAAACAAACGTCACCGTTGGCGGCGTTGCGATTCTCATCCAATCTCATCCAATCTCAGCTAATCTTATCCAATCTCAGCCAATGGCTGAAGCCGTTGGCTTTCTCATCGCTTTATCGTAAAATATTAACACAAAACGAAAGCTAAGATCATCGCCGCCTTTTCGACTTTAGCTTCGACTTTAGTTTTAGCTTCAGCTTAGACTTGGCTTCGACAAAAAGCGCGCGAGGATTTAGGAGGTTGAAGGTTTATGACGATTTACCCTTTAAACATTCGGTCCGAACAGGAACTTCGGGCCGCCATCGTCCGCGTCGGAGCAGACGAGCGATCGGAGGTTTATTTTCAGCCCAAGAGGCGCAAGCGGCACTTTTTTATCAGCCAGGTGGACTTTCGGGCCGCCGCGTACATGAAACAAGAGCTTTTGGCGCGGGGAGGAGACGCTGTCGTCTCCCGGCATGTGATCGATGGATCCGCTGATCACAGCGACGCGCTCCTGATCGGAACGGACGGCCAACTAGAGGCGTTGTCGTGCAAGATGGGGGCCATGAACTGCTGGGGACTGGAAGAGCTGCGTAACGAGCTGCGCGCCGTTTTGCTGAACACGAAAGCAGCTTCCTGGACCTTATCTCTGCCCAGAGGACGCAAACTTGTGTTGGACTCCCGCACGAAGGTCATGGGGATACTGAACCTGACCGAGGACTCTTTTCACGCCCAGAGCCGCGTCAAAAATCTGGACGACTTGTTGACGCGGGCCGCTTCTCTGTTACAGGACGGCGCTCACGTGTTGGATCTGGGGGCGGAATCTACTCGTCCCGGCTCCTCTCCACTTCCTGAGTCGGACGAACTGACCCGCTTGATCCCCGCGTTGAAAGCGCTTCGAGAGTCCTTTCCCAACGCTATTTTATCTGTGGATACCTATAAGGGCAAGGTCGCTTTAGCGGCGGCAGAGGCTGGGGCCGATATCATCAACGATGTTGGCGGGTTCGGCTTGGATCCTCACATGCTGAGTTGCGCTGCGGAGACCGGTCTGCCTTACGTTTTATCCCACATTAAAGGAACACCCGCGGACATGCGAAATGTTCCTCCTTACGAAGACCTTTTGGGCGTACTCAACGTCTATTTTAGGGAGAAGATCGAGGAAGCGGAACGTGCGGGGTTGCCGAGAAAACGGCTGATTCTCGATCCAGGGCTGGGTTTCGGCAAAAAAATGGAGGATAACCTTTTGATTCTCAGGGAGGTGGAGAGCCTGAGCGTTTTCGGACTACCCACGCTTGTGGGGTATTCCCGCAAAAGGTTCACGGGGACCGTCACGGGCGCGGCGGATGCGGATACGGATGACCGCCTGACAGGAACCGTGGCTCTCTCGGCGCTTTTAGAGGGCCGTGTCCAGATGACGCGAGTACATGACGTTAAGGAAAACCTTCGCGCTCTTCTGATGGCGCGAGCCGTTCGAGAACCGCTGTGATGGAGGTCATCGCGGCGGTGGGGCTAGGCTCCAACCTGGGCAACAGGCTTTTGAATTTACGCGCCGCTTTAAAATATATGGACTTGAAGCGCGTGAAGGCGGAACACGCCGGGACGTTCGAGGTTCTTCAGACCAGCGACGTCTTCGAGACCCCTCCTTGGGGTGTGACGGACCAGCCGCATTTTTTGAACGCCTGCTTGACAGCGAAGTGTACTTTGCCACCGGAGGAATTATTGACCCTGTTGAAGAACATCGAAGCCCGGATGGGACGTCAAGAAACGCGGCGTTGGGGCGAGCGGGTGATCGACTTGGATATTCTGGCGATGGGTCCTTTGATCTGGAACTCCCCTACCCTGCGTGTCCCGCACATGGACATGCGCCGACGGGGCTTTGTGTTGATCCCCTTAGCCCAAATCCTTCCCGACTGGGTTGACCCGGTCACCCATCGCTCTGTGGCTGAAATGACGGAGAGTTTCAAAAAGGAACACTATAAAGAGGGAAATTATAAAGAGGAATATTATAAAGAAGAAAATTCTAACTCTAAAGAAAAAGGGTTTGTTCGGATTTGCCGACTTTGAGGACGCTACGGACTTGACCGCGGGCGGGTCTTTGACTATTATGAGTAGGAAATCGGTGTTCAAAATAAGGGAGGCGAGGTCACGTGGCGAAGTTTCGTTGTATTGAGTGTAAGGCCGAGGTGGACATGGACGCTGACGAGCCAACAAAACGGTGTCCTAAGTGCTTCAGTCGTTATATGGAACTTGTTTCGGGCGAAATCAAACGGGGCAAGTCTTGGAGCGCTAAAAGTTTCAGCGTGAAGTAGCGAAAGTAATGAAGTAGCGAAAGTAAGAAAGAAAGTAAGAAAGAAAGTAAGAAAGTAATAAGGCAAAAAAAGCAATAACCCCTTTACGCGTATAGTTTTATTATGGATTTATTATGGTTCTATTATGATTTTATGCCTTATCACAGTATATCAGGGGGACAAGCCCCCTGATATATTTTTGATAGCGTATTATTTTGTTTCCACGATCTTCTTGTAAAGCTCCAGGACATCGGCGGGCTTAGTACCCAAAAACTCCTCCACAGCGGGTCCCGCCAGAGTGGCGAAGGCGGCCTTGTCAACGGTAACGAACTCCATTCCCTTTTCCTTCAAGAACTGTTCGTTGGCGGCGACGTCAGCTAGGAAGAGTTCACGCTCGTAAGTCTCGGCGGTCTTACCCGCGTCGACGACGGCCTTTTGAAGGTCCTCAGGCAGCTTCTGGAAAAAGTCCTCGCCGATTACCAAGTAGATCCACCCATACACGTGTTCCGTCAGGTCGACGTACTTCTGCACCTCGTAGAGCGAGCCGCTACGAATGAGATCCAAAGGGTTCTCCTGCCCATCGATGACGTGTTGCTGCAAAGAGGTGAAAACCTCGGAAAACGCCATGGGGGTGGGTTTAGCGCCGAATGCCTCCCACACCTTCACGAAGAGGGGCACGTTCGGGATACGGATCTTAAAGCCGTTCAGCTCATCGGGCTTCGTGACGGGGCGATTGCTGGTCAAGTTGCGCGGAGCGCGGACGAAGGAGGAAACGGGACGCAGTTTCACCTTATCGATGATATCTTTCTCGATTTCCTTACCGATATCGCTCGTAAGAACTTTCGTCAGGTGATCCATGTCACGGATCATGTAAGGAACGGCGATCAAAGCGCACTTGGGAGCCCAGTTTTGCATGGACTCTCCCGTGATGACCATGTGGGCTATGCCCGTATGAATGGCTTGGATTGTGTCCACCTCGTTGCCCAACTGCTCGTTGGCGAAGACCTGACACACGATACGCCCGCCAGAAAGCCTCTCAACCTCTTCCGCGAACTTGAGAGACGCCTTGTGCCACGAATGCTCCTCGTTGCTCAAATGCCCCAGCTTCAACGTGTACTCCGGCGCCGCCAGCGCAGGCGTCGCCAAAACCGACAGAACAGACACCATCAACACGGCAACAAAAACTTTCCATTTCATACAAAACGCCTCCTTATAAGATATTGGAACCCGTATACAAACAAACCCCAAAAACTCGCGAAATCACTTCATCAAAAAGTTCGGCAGCCAGGTCGAGAGCGCCGGAATATAGGACACCAGAACCAGGACGAAAAGGCAGATGAGGAGGTAGGGCATATTGGCCTTGATGATACGGCTGATGGAGATCTTTCCGATGCTGGCGGCTACGAAGAGACACACTCCCACTGGAGGAGTGATGAGACCGATCACCAAGTTCAGGACGCAGATCATAGCGGCCTGGATTGGGTCTACACCCACCTGGCTCAGCACGGCCAAAAGCGTGGGGAAAAGCGTCATCAGGGCCGCGATCGTCTCCATGAACATGCCTACGAACAGAAGAAATATATTGACGATCAGGATAATCAGAAACTTGTTTTGGGTGAAGGAGAGCATCGTTTTGGCAATCAACTGCGGAATTTGTTCGCTGGTCATGATCCAGCCGAAGACGTTGGCAAAGGCCACTAGGGTGATGATCGACGCCGACATGATGGCGGATTCCTTCAAAACTTTGGGAATGTCCTGAACACGAAGGTCTTTGTAGATGACAACCCCCACGAACAGGGCGTAGATACAAGCCACCACCGAGGCTTCTGTGGGGCTGAACCAGCCGCTCAAGATCCCCACAAAAATGATGGCCACCATCAGCAGCGCCCAGATGCCTCCGTAAAATTCCTGCCAGAAGATTGCCCACGTCGGTCTGGGTTGTCTGGGATACCCACGTTTAATTGCCAGCCAGTAGGTCACCACTAGCATAATGCCTCCCGTCAAAAGCCCCGGTATGGCCCCCGCCAGGAAAAGCTTGCCCACGGAGAGACCCGTTAGGGTCCCCGCGATGATCATCGGCATAGACGGCGGGATAATGGGACCCAGACACGCGGTGGATGCCGTTATGGCGCAGGAAAAGCCCATGTCATACCCCTGCTTGTGCATGGCGGGGATCATGATGGTCCCCAGGCTCGCCACGTCCGCCACAGCCGTGCCGGACACGCCGGCGAAGACCATGGAGTCCACTACGTTGGCCAAGGCAAGCCCTCCACGGATATGACCCACTAAGACATTGGCGAATCGGACGATGCGGTCGGAGATCCCTCCCTGGTTCATCAAGTTCCCCGCCAGGATGAAGCCCGGCACACACAGAAGCGTGAAGGAATTGATCCCAGAGAACATACGCTGGGGAATCACCGACAGCGGAATACCCGCCCCCACCAGGTAGATCAAGGACGAGAGGCCCAACGAGAAGGCGATGGGAACACCCGCGAAAAGAAAAACGACGAAACTAAGAAACAGCAGTGTTACCATAGTTCACCTCTCCAGTCACAAGAGCTTTAAAGTCTTCGAAGACGAGAGCGACCGTGTAGAGCAGGGCACTTCCGGCGTGCAGCACCATGCTGCCGTAGATGAGGTGCATGGGGATCCCCAGGGATGCCGAGGTCTGGATACGCCCGACGGCGGCGCTTTGCCAGCCATACCACGCCGTGGCTCCCATAAGCACGATGACCAGTATGTCGATGAGCAACTGCATGAACGCGCGAGAGCGTCCCGAAAGAAGATTCACAAAAACATCGACGTTAACGTAAGCGCGTTCCTTGGCCGCTAGGCCGGCGGAAAAAGCCACCATGTAAAGCATCAGGAAACGAGACGCCTCCTCAGTCCAATGGGGAGGCGCGTAAGGCCATAACGATGTCCTCGCGAAAACCTGCAGCAGCACCACAAGGACCAGCCCCACAAAACATAATGAGGACGTCCACCCCAGAAATCGTTCTAACTGCTTTTTCCACACATTCCTAACCTCCTCGCGTATAAAATAGCGGCGACCGGAAATATACTCAAAAAAACGGTCGCCGCAGAAATTTGCTTCGTGTTTCAAAAAGTCAGAAGAACTTTGCAGGTTTCGAGGGGTTTTGTCTCGATAAGGTCGAAGGCGTTCCGAGTTTCCATAAATGGAAATTTGTGAGAAATCAATTTTTCCGGATCAAGGCCCTTTTTGAACCATTCGATGACCTGGGGAAACATGTTGCAATTGAGTCGAGAGCCGATAATGGAGAGTTCTTTTTTTGTGATCTCCAGGGGAATGATCTCCGCCGGGCGCTCGGAAAAGCCTAGGTGAGCGACGCGCCCCGCCGGCGACGCCATTTTGAGGAGAGAGGAGAAAAGCGCGGGAATACACACCGCGTCCACGATCAGAGGAACGCCCTCTTTCGCCCACTTGAGCGTCTCGTCTTCCAGGTTTTGGCAGCTGCTGTTGATCGTCAGCTCTGCGCCCAGTTTTCGCGCGGTTTCCAAGCGGGAATCCAGCACGTCCGCCACGGCCACCCGCGCCCCCATAAGAACCGCCCCCATAAGGACGGTCAAGCCGATGGGACCGGCGCCCATGACCAACACTCGATCCGACGCGACACACTCGGTACGCGATAAAACGTTCGCGGCGATAGAAAAAGGCTCGATCATCGCGGCCTTCTCCCAGGACCATTCAGGGGGTACCACGTGAGCGTTAGCAGCAGGAACCGCGACGTACTCGGCCATTCCTCCGTCCTGATGCACACCAAAAACCTTCAACCGCGAACAGACGTTACGACGTCCAATGGAACAGGGATAACAAACGCCGCAGCTCGTCACTGGATCTACCGCGACATGATCCCCCACCGCAAGACCCTGCTTTTCGGAGGGAAGGTCTTCGCCCAAGGCCACAACCTCGCCCGCGAACTCATGGCCGATAACGCGCGGATACTCTGCCAAAGGGTTCGTCCCATGGTAAATGTGCATATCCGAGCCGCATATTCCGGCCGCGCGTACGTGCACCAGCACCTCGCCTTTATTGGCCTGGGGAATGGGGAGTTCCGCGATCTCTAAACTTTTCGGTTCTTTGACATAAACGGCTTTCATAGACACCATTCTCCTTTTTATGCTTCTCTTTATGCTTCTCATTTCTTCACGCTATTTTTTTAACTATTTTTCTGACTATTGATCATATATCTTATTATATCGTTAATTGTATCATCTAATTCTATACAAAAGCAACATATCGACATGTATCAACATAATATATCGACATATGAAAACTATAAGACCTTCGTCAACAGGAAATCAACGTTTGCGCAGGGAAAGCCATCGGTTGACGACGTCAATGTTGCTCCAGAGCTCAAGGTTCAGGTCTGTAACGAAACAATACCCCTTGACCCATCCAGAGGTCCCCAGCTCCGCGTCCTTGTAGGTATCGCGATAAGCCCAAACGGGCGGAACGACATTGCCAGGATTGCTGATATGGAGACCATCCAAAGCGTACCCCCGCATTTTTTCCTCTTTTTTGGTAAAAATCGAGTCCACTGTGGCACGTACCTCTATCCTGCGAGACACGTCTCCCTTTTTCACGGAGGTATAACTTCCCCAAAAAGGAAAAATCTTCAGTGCCTCGTGTTTGACCCTATTCGAGGTGGTCAAGTGTTGGCCAAACAAAAGGGAGGAGGCGCCGTTCGCGAAAATGAGCTTGTTCGCGATGAGGCTCTGCTTTATGCCGTAGACGAAGGGCCTGTGAGCCATGAGCTTGTCCACGTAGACGCCCACCATGGAATGGGGAAAATAGAAGGCTTCCGCGTCCAGGGGAAAAGGGTCTTGCCATGGGTTGTAATCCGCGACCTCACATTTCAAAAACTGAAAAAGTTCCCTACTGTTATTGTCTTCCAGAGAAAAATCTCGGTCTCCCACAATGGCGATTTTGAAATTTTTCTCGATATACCCGGTCTCCTGAGGGGGAGTCCAATCTCGTTTCAGGTAGCCGAAAGCGTCAAGGATTTCCCAATCGACTTGACGGGTGACAGAAATCAACTGTAGAACCGCGCTCTTGATTTGCATGATCCGTGTGGCTGCCCCTGTATCGTAAAGGTCTTGCAATGTGGGCGAGGGACGTTCGATTTCTTTGGGAATATACCCTAGGGTCAAAAGGGCGCTTTTTCTACCGTAGTCCTGCTCTAAAAGCTGATATTCCCGCGGATTCTTGACCGACGCGAAAAGGATTCCCAGCACGGGATTGTCCTCTGCTCCATCAAAGGTCGACACGACAGCGGACGCGGTATTGGCGGTCAAAACGGCGGAAGTCGACGCAGCAAGCACAAGAACAATGCCGCAGGAAAGAGCTTTGGCCAGATCAGCGGGTTCGGGGTGAACCTGCACAAAATTTTCCTCAGGACGCGTCCCCAAGGGGACGAGGATCACGTTCAAAGCGTCGGAATCCGCCGTTTTCTGGAACAGCGTTTTTAGGTTCTTGACAGTACCGCAGGTGTACAAATCCAAAGAAATAACGGGTTCTTCCAGAAGAAGTTTCAGCAAACGCAGGTCCGTTTCACTACGTGCACAGGTAAAAACCTTGATTTTCACGCCCGTGCGTTTTAAAGCGTAAACCAGAAACACTCCCGGAGAAACCGTTCCCTCGTTAATTTCATCGGCAATGATTAGACGGGGTAAATTCAATGATACCATCCTTCCATGAGCTAAATTAAAGCTCGTGATTTCAGGGTCAGTTTACCATAGGGAGGTTAATTTGCCATAGGTTAAAAAGTCTCGCCCTGTCCGGCTACGTAACCGGTGCTCCAACATACCTGTAAATTGAACCCTCCTGTTGGGCCGTTGAGGTCTAAAATTTCGCCCGCGAAGTAAAGGTTTTCACACAGCTTCGAGCGCAATGTCGCGGGGTCTACCTCCGTAAGACAAACCCCTCCCTTGGTCACGATGGCGTAGTCGAAGCTCCAAAGACCATTCACGGTCAAGACAATATTTTTAAGCAGACTCGCCAGTTCTTCCTTCTCCTCCGGTGAGATGTAGGACACGGGTTTGTCTTCGGGGATGTCTGACAGCTCCAGAATCATAGGAATCAGAGCGCTCGGCAGAAGGTCCACCAGCGCGCGCCCAAACACTCGGTCCTCGTACTTCTCGAAATCCCGTTCGACGCGCGAAAGCAGTGCCGGCAAAGGAAGAGCGGGTTTCAAGTCCAGGATCAAGTTCACCGTCGGTAGATCTGTCGATAGAGCTGTTGGTAAAGCTGTTGTTGGTAAAGCTGAGCAAGAACGCCCTTCACTCGGTTTCATCCAGTCCGAGACGTAAGAACTCAGGTCCATAACGATGGGTCCGCTGACACCGAAGTTCGTGAACTCCATTTCCCCGAAGCGCTCGTCTACCTTTTGCCCGTCTACCGTGGCCGTGAGGCGGACGTTACGCAGGTTGAAATTTCGGGCCAGTTTCACCCAGGTTTCTCTGGTCTTGATGGGTACGATCGCGGGAGTCGGCTCAATGATTTTATGCCCCACTTGGGCCGCTAACCGATACCCGTCACCGGTGGAGCCCGTCTTAGGGTAAGATTGCCCCCCCGTCGCCAGGATATAGCGGTCGGCAGTAAGCTCCTCGACGGCGGTGACAAGACGATCCACGCGGCCGTTTTTCAATTTCATCGCCTGAACTGGCGACTTGCGCAGGATACGAACCTTTCCTTTCTTACAATAAAGCAAAAGGCAATTCAGGACTTTCTGAGCTCCTTGCGTCGCCTCCTCCGGCGGCAGATCGGGGAACACCCGGTTACCCCGCTCCACCTTGGTTCGGATTCCCTGCCGGTCGAAAAAAGCCCGAATCTCGCGAGGCTCAAAGCGGCTAAAGGCCCCGTGAAGAAAACGCCCGTTCTTTCCGTAACGCGACAAAAACGTCTCCATATCCGGTTCCGCGTTCGTGAGGTTACAACGGCGCTTTCCCGCCAGAAGCAACTTGACACCTAGGGAATCGTTCTTTTCCACTAGAAGTACCCGTTCTCCTATCTCCGCAGCCCGGCCCGCCGCCATCAATCCCGCTGGGCCGCCCCCGATCACGATTGTGTCGAAACGCTCCATCTCCTCCTCCAGTCCTCCAGTCGGGCTAGCGTTTCCCGCGACCTTTGGATAGGTCAGCGTCCGCCAGTTGTTGCTTGAAAAGAGAGCCCAGAGATAGGTCGATTGTTTCCTCATTTTTTTTATTCTTCTCTTCACCCTGTTTTTTATTCTGCTCTCCACCCTGGCGTCGCTGGTTGCCTTGCGCTTTTTCCATGGATTCCATGGAGTGGGAGAAAATGGAGTGAGAGAAAATGGGGCGAGGGAAATCTGAAGCCGTCCTCGAAGCCGTTTCGGAAGGGTCAGCCTCTAGATCCCGTTTTCTCATGGAGAGAGAAACACGCTTTCGCTGTTCGTCCACCTCCAGCACGGCAACCTTCACCTTCTGACCTGGCTTCAAGAACGCCTGGGGGTTTTCCACAAAACTATCGGACAGGCGGCTGACGTGTACCAATCCGTCCTGGTGGACGCCCAGATCCACGAAAGCCCCGAAGGCCGTGACGTTGGTCACGATTCCCGGCAGAACCATACCCACCCGTAGGTCTCCGATCTCTCGGACGTCAGGGTCGAAGGCAAAGGCCTCAAAGGCCACCCGCGGGTCGCGTCCCGGTTTCGCCAGCTCCTGAACAATATCCTTCAAGGTCGGCAATCCCGCTTTCTCGGAGACAAACCGCTCCAAATCGATTTTCGATCTCAGCTCGGAGGAGGCCATCAAATCGGCAACGGTGCACTTCAATTCTTTCGCCATCCGCTCTACGGTGGAGTAGTTTTCAGGGTGAACCGCCGACGCATCCAAGGGATTCTTCCCTCCGTGGATGCGCAAGAACCCCGCCGCCTGCTCGAAGGTCTTCGGTCCCAGACGAGGGACTTTCTTCAGTGTATCTCGGGATGCGAAAGGGCCGTTGGTCTCCCGATATTTGATCAATTGCCCCGCCACCTGCTTGCTCAGGCCGGAAATGTAGGACAGGATCTCCAAACTGGCGGTGTTGACCTCGACGCCCACGGCGTTGACGCAGGACATCACCACGTCGTCCAGGGACTGTTTCAGCTCTTTTTGATCCACGTCGTGCTGGTATTGCCCCACTCCAATGGATTTGGGGTCGATCTTGACCAGCTCAGCCATGGGGTCCATAAGGCGGCGACCGATAGAGACAGCGCCCCTCACCGTCACGTCTTGGTCGGGAAACTCCCTACGGGCCACTTCCGAAGCAGAGTAGATCGAAGCGCCGCTTTCGTTGACCGAGGCGACGATCACCTCAGGAGGCAAGCCCAACCCCCGAACGAAGGCTTCCGTTTCACGCCCGGCGGTTCCATTTCCAATAGCGATAGCCTGAATCCGGTACTTTTTGACAAGTTCTACAATCTTTCGCACGGCCTCGCTCCTCTGCCGTTCGCCCGTGTGAGGGAAAATCACGTCGTTGTGGAGAAAGTTTCCTTGAGCGTCCAGGCAAACCACCTTGCAACCCGTGCGGAGACCTGGGTCGATGCCCAGAGTTGCCTTCTGCCCCATGGGAGCCGCCATCAGGACCTCCTTCACGTTGCCGGCGAAGACGCGGATTGCCTCCGCGTCCGCCCGTTTTTTGAGAGCGTTGCGCAGCTCGTTTTCCATGGACGGCTTCAGGAGGCGCTTGTAACCATCCAAGACGGCCTCAGCCACCAGACGAGACGCTGGATTCACGCCCCTGACGAACATTCGCTTTAGCAGGGAAAGGCACTCTTCCTCCGGCGGCTCCACCGATATGGAGAGAAACCCCTCCCGCTCACCGCGAAAAATGGCCAGCACCCGATGGGAGGGCATGGAGACCACCGGCTCGCTCCACTCGAAATAATCCCGGTAGTTGTCGCTCTTGGAGTCTTCTTTGGAAGTGGCTTTAGCGCCCTCTTTCAAATCCTCTTTCAAATCCTCTTTGGAGCTGCCGGCCTTGGCGCGGGCACTGGCGAGCATGGCCTTACGAGCGAAGACTTTCCGCGTTTGCTGACGGA
The DNA here is from genome assembly GCA_031267575.1 of Synergistaceae bacterium. Taxonomy (NCBI): domain Bacteria; kingdom Thermotogati; phylum Synergistota; class Synergistia; order Synergistales; family Synergistaceae; species Synergistaceae bacterium. The sequence continues at coordinate 48,072 of JAIRYN010000008.1, forward strand.
CCTCCGTATCCTCACTGAACCGCTCGGCCAGAATATCCTGGGCCCCGGCCAAAGCATCTTCTACCGAAGCCACGCCTTTTTCTTCCGACAAGAAAAGGACGGCTTCCTTTTCGGGGTCGAAAGCGTCAAGCTGTTCGAGCAACTTTTCCGCCAAGGGTTTCAATCCTTTTTCGATCGCCACGGAGGCACGGGTTTTGCGCTTGGGGCGATAGGGAAGATAAGCGTCCTCCAAGGCTGTCATGGTCTGAGCTCCATCGATCGTCACCTTGAGTTCGTCAGTCAGAAGCTCCCGTTCCACCAGGGATTCCAGTATGGCGGTTCTCCGCTTCTCTATCTCCTGTATTTTTTCGTTGCGGTCGCGTATGGCCGTGACGACCGTCTCATCCAGGGAACCCGTAGCCTCCTTGCGGTAGCGAGCGATGAAAGGGACTGTACACCCCTCCTCAAAGAGTTCGAGAACAGCGGATACCTGAGCTTCCGTCAACCGCAATTCTTTTGCGACCGCTACCGTTACGTTCATGAAAAAACCTCCCTCAATACAACCTTTAATCTTCAATACAACCTTTAATCTTCAATATAACCTTTAATCTTCAATATAACCTTTAATCTTCAATATAACCTTTAATCTTCAATATAACCTTTAATCTTCAATATAACCTTTAATCTTCAATATAACCTTTAGGCTTTTATACAACCTTTAGGCTTTTATATAATCTTTAATACACCTTTAGGTTTTTAATCTTGATTCACTATAGAACCGGCGTACTCTGGAACGGCTTCGTGGAGTAGGGAGAGCGCGCTATCGGATTTGTGCAAGCTCTGCCGCAAAAGCAACGCAAGGCCGCGTGTTTCGGCGTTTTCGCTGATCGTATCCAAAGTCGAGGCGAATACTTTGGGATGCGCCGTAGGGTGAACGGTGTCCGGGTCGTAAAAAAGCTCTTCAAACAGCTTTTCTCCAGGGCGCATCCCCGTGTAGGTGATGGCGATATCCCTTCCTGGCTCATACCCGTGCAGGCGAATCAAGATCTCTGCCATTTCGGCGATGGAGATGGGATCTCCCATGTCCAACGCGAATAGCTCGCCTCCTTGGCCGATGGCTCCCGCCTGGATCACGAGACTGACGGCCTCTGGAATTAACATGAAATAACGTTTCATCGCGGGGTCTGTGACGGTCACAGGGCCACCGCTGGCGATCTGTTCCTCGAACTTCGGTACAACGCTGCCACGGCTGCCCAAAACATTACCGAACCGCACCGCCATGTAGATCGTCTCAGGAAAGCGCTTCTGTGTCTCCCCCAACAGCAGTTCCGCCACCCGCTTGCTGGCTCCCATGACGCTCGACGGATTGACAGCCTTGTCGGTAGAGATCAAGACCATCCTTTCGGCGCGAAACTCTCCCGCCAATTCCGCTATTGTCAAGGTTCCCAGGGCGTTGACGCGGAGAGCCTCACGAGGATTGTCTTCCATTAAAGGAACGTGTTTGTGAGCGGCGGCGTGAAAAACCACTTGGGGTTGCCAGCGCTGGAAGGCGGCTCTCATGGCGATCTCGTCCGCCACGTCGGCGACAATGGGACGCAGGGGAACGCGAACCGGCAATTTGCGGAAAGATTCAAGAAGAAGATAAATGGACTGTTCGCCGTGACCTAAAAGGATCACTTCTTTGGGGTCATTCCGTAAGATCTGTTGAACGATTTCGCTGCCGATGGAACCACCGGCGCCGGTGACCATGACGCTGCGTCCCCTCAAATAAGCGGCGACTTTCTGGATGTCGATCTGCACGGGTTCGCGCCCCAAAAGGTCCTCCAGGCGGATTTGTCGCAGACGATTGACGGAGATCTCGCCGTCCGCCAGTTCTCGGAGGCTGGGAAGCACCCGCACACTGACCCCCAAGGGCGCCAATCTGTCGTAAATGGCGCGTATTTTTCGGCCGGTCGCCGAGGGCATAGCCACCAATACCACCTTGACACGGTATTCTCGTATCAAGGTGGGAAGGTCTTTAGTCTCTCCCAGTACCTCGAGCCCGGATATGCGTTTACCGTCTTTTTGTGGGTCGTCATCGACAAACCCCCGGAGGCGTAAATTTCCTGAGTGTCTCAGCAAGTCTCGCGCCAATAGGGTCCCTGTTTCCCCCGCCCCCACAATCAGGGTCTCCAACTGTTCCTGTCCAGGATAGGAGGTCTGTCCAGGATAGGAGGAAGGAGTTGTCAACCGCCAGGAGACACGGAGCCCCCCACAAAAAATTATTCCCGCGAAAAGCATGATGGCTAACGATGTGCGAGGCAGAAAAGCGAAGCGTGTCGAGAAGTTGAAAGCCGTGAAGACAAGCGCACCGGCGAAGTAAAGACGGGCGAAGCGGACGTAATCCTCCAACCCGGCCTGAGTCCAGAGAGTCCAATATTGCCCACCCAGAAAAAAAACGAAAACCATCAAAGAGGAGAAAACAAACACCACACGCGCCAAGTCCACCAGGCTGACGTGAGGGATGAAAAGCGTCAGGCGAATGGCGTAACCTAAGTAAGCGGCAAAAGCGAGGAACACAAAATCTAACAGTGCCACGATAAACCCGTGTCCCGCCAAATTTTTCCATATATCAAACACTTCGTTCAACGTGTCGCGCATGAAAGACTCTTTTTCACATTGAAACTCTCTTCTGCATTTTAACTCTTTTCTGTATTTAAACTCTTTTCTATATTAAAACTCTTTTTCACACTGGCACGCTCTTCTATCTGAAACTCTTTTTCACACTGAAACGCTCTTCCATAAAAATCGGCGTCAAGAGGTTAGCATTAGAAGTTGACATTAGAAGTTGGCATTAGAAGTTAGCATTAAAGGATGAGCTTTTTCCCGCCTTGCTGTTGCCCACCCATTCGGTCGAGCTGGTTCAGAACTGCCGCCGGGGCTACGTCGATCCGTGGCTTTTGTTGCTTGTTCATAGTGTTGGACGCGCGTTTCTGGTAATCTTCCATTGTTTTTTTAATGGCCTTCGCGTCGCCCTTGAGCCAGAGCAGCAGGCTCTGGGTGACGTTTTCCAATGCCTCCGGAGCGGGCATCTCCTCGATCATACCCAAATCTTTCAGGATTCGATACTCTTCCTTTACAGAGTCGAAAACGTCCTCGTCCGTAATCAGTCCCTTTTTATAGAGAACGCGGAACATGATATTGAAACGGTTTTTCTGGTTTTCGGCATCCAAAACGATTCCGTCCACGCGAGCTAAAAGTACGGAAAGCAATTCATCGAGACCTATTTGCATAGGCATGGCGCGATTCCTCCTTAAGTTAGCGACAGTTAGCGACCTGTAACAACTTTTTTATTTTAACATAGAAGCGGAAAACAAGCTCTGAGAGAGGTCATCGACCGGTTGCGCTACTTTGCGCGCGCGCCTCTTCTTCATCTCCTTCGTTTAAACCGTTCGAAATTTATTCATTTCTTCTTCCAGAGCGTAAGCCTTCCCGAATAGAGATATACGCCGCTTCATATCTAACGATTCAAAGATACGCGTCAACTCCATAATTTCCTCGGTTATCGCGCGTTCATTCTCTCTGTTGACGAAGACGGTATTATCATTCCCTGCCTGGATAAAGGCGTTGTTCCGAACATCACCAGATATCACATTCGATAAATGTTGGGATTTCTCTTTTTTTATGGTCCTAAACATTTCTCCCTCTCCAGTCAGAAGCCAAGAAGGAGATACATCATATTGCACAATAAGCTTAAGAAGGAAGGTAGATTGTGGATCCCCCTCTTCTTTTTCATAGCGCCAATATGTTCTATTGGGCAAGCCTAAAATCTTCGCAAAATCTTTTTGACTGTATTTCAAATATTTTCGCAAAATATAGAGCTGATCTTTTATTGCCATTTTTACGGTTCATCCCCTTGACGTATTCGCCAATATGGCGAATAATGTTTTCTATCGGAAGGTCTCTTTAGATATCATACCTCGGAAGGTATCTTTAGATATCATACCAAAGTGTTTGTAAGTTGAGAAGGCTGTTCACAAGGACGGCCCTAGAGAGCTCGGAGTGTGATCATGAATACCGATATTAGAATATCCGTTGAATTTTGGCGACATCCCAAAACAGTGAAACTTGAACGTTGCGTTGGACTCGAAGGCGTCAAGTCTTTGTTGATCCTTTGGGCGTGGGTTGCCTGTAATCGTCCTGATGGGGATTTGCGGGGACTGGATACCGAGGACATCGAAATTGCCGCCGAGTGGAAAGGTGAACCGGGAACGCTGATAAAATTCCTGGTTGCCTTAGGATGGATCGATGAAGAAAACGGGCGTTACGCAATACACGATTGGATAGAACATAATCCGTGGGCCGCCAGAGCCGATGATCGAAGCAACGCTTCTCGTCTAGGAAAATTGAAGCAAGTCAATAGAGCGGCTTATGAAGAACTTCAACAGCTTAAAGTAACTTCTCTTTCCAAAGAAGAATATCAACAATGGAAAGACTATGTTCCATTTGACATACTCCCACGACTAAATAAAAAGTATGCTTCGGAGTATGCTCTAGATTATGCTTCGGAGTATGCTCTAGATTATGCTTCAGAGTATGCTCTAGATTATGCTTCATGGAAGGACTCTGTTCTATGGAAGGACTCTGTTCTGGCGACGCAAAACGAGAACGTAGAAACGCGTGACCATACGTTTGTGCCATCGATAGCGAACGCTAACAAACCAACCCCTGAACCAACTCTTGAACTAACCTTTGAACTAACCCTCCAGGAGCTCGCCGGGGTCAACGCTGGCGCGCGCGCGGCGAACGCTGGCGACTCGCCGGCGACGGCCCCGGCTTCTTCTCTTGCTCTTGCTCTTGTTCCTACTCTTGCTCCTACGCAAAAAGAATATGCGCAACCTGCGGTTGCGCGCCCCCCAGCCGAGGACCTTTTAAAGTCAATAAAATCCAATAAGCCGACAAAAGCCAGTAAGCCAGTGGAACTGGCGAACTATCCTGACCCGCGCAAGGTGGACAAGGTGAGCAAGCAGCGGGCTTTCGAGGTATGGCAGTGTATACGGGCTCCTGCGTTCCCGAGCGCGTTCCCGACCAACGCCCCATCGTCAAGCGCGTTAAGCGCGTCGTCACGGCGGCGCTACCCTACGCTCCGCAGCGGAGACGCGACGCTTGGGGGCAGAGGCGCAGTTTATCCGGCACCCAAAGACATCATCGCCGGGTATTTCACGCGCACGCGCACGCGCAACGCTCCATCCGCGAGATCAAATCAGGGCAAACGCGCGCTTAAGGGATGTGTGTACCTTGCGGCTATTCAGTATATAATAGTTTTCGAGAGTTCACAGCCAATTGCCAGGGAATTTCAAACGCTCGAAATCGCTTTGACTATTCTAACTTTAAGTCTTTTATTTCAATTTGCTTTGAAGCGGGTTCGAGGCGGGTTCGAAGCGGAGGGAGGTGGATTTTTTGAAGCTGTTCGAGATCGTTTCACCTGATCTGTTGCAGGAGATTCAAGACTGCTTTGCCTCTGCTACTGGGTTTGCCGCCATTACGGTCGACTTTCAAGGAAAACCGCTTCTAAAATATAGCAATTTTTCACAATTTTGTCTGAAATTAAGAGAGGACGAGTTTTTCCACTATTATTGTTGTCAGTCCGACGCCCACTCAGGGCTCGAAGCCGTGCGCAAGGGTTCTCTGTGCATCCACCGATGTCACGCGGGCCTGATCGACTTCGCGGTTCCCATTATCGTCGATGGCGAGTACATGGCCTCCGTCATGTGCGGCCAGGTGAAAGCCGACGACGATACGGCGCTTAAGACCCGCCTCCTTGAACAGAGCGACGACATTTTTACTGACAGGCCGGAACTACGCGCCCTGCACGACAAAATACCCGTGCTACCGGTGCGGCGCATCAAAGAAACAGCCGAGTTGCTCAATAGGATCGTCAACTTCATCGTGGAACAATTTTACTCCCAAAGACGCGACACCCGCTTTTTGGAGGACAGAAAGCGACAGGAAGAACTCACCCGCCAACGTGACGAAATGGAGATGATGTTGCTCCACGCGCGAATATCGCCTCATTTTCTTTTCAACGCGCTCAACGTCGCGGGGCGTCAGGCACACATGGAGGGCGCGCGGAAGGCGGAAGACGTCATTTACGCGCTAGCTGACATGTGCCGTTACTTCATGCGAAATGACGAACCCCGCGTGACGGTGGAACGAGAACTGCAAAATGTGAAAAACTATTTCTTCATCCAGAAAGTGCGTTTTGGTGACCTACTCTCGTTTACTTTCGACGTCCAGCCCGATATACGGGATTGCCTCATACCCTCCATGTCCCTTCAGGCGTTGGTAGAGAACTCCATGCATCACGGGCTGGAGAAAAAAAACGGCCTTGGCTATGTTAATGTTAGATTGCGTGGTTTCAAGGAGAACGGCATGGTTTGTTTCGAGGTGAGCGACAACGGGGCGGGCGCCTCCAAAGATCGATTGACATTATTGAACGGCATGGGGGACCTGAATACCCTGCCCACGAATTTTTCAGCCGATGGGATCTATAATTTGCGTAAAAGGCTGCGGTATTTCTGGGAGAATGGTTTCAAACTTCAATTTTCCGAAAACACGGAGGGCGGCGTGACAGCCCGGCTGGAAATAGCCGCGCGTAAGCCGGCTCAGGTCGAGTGAGGCAAAAATGTGCCGTATTGTGGTAGTCGATGATGAATATCTAGAGCGGGAATTTATCAAAAAAGTTCTCCGCAGCATCGAAAATACAGAGGTAGTCGGTGAGGGAGGCAACGGAGATATGGCTGTCGAGCTTTGTTCTGTGCTGAAGCCAGACATCGTTTTCCTCAATTGCGGCATGGGGGCCTTCGGAGGATTAGAAGCCGCCGCGCGGATCCGCCTGAAAGACAGAGACGTCGTCATCGTTCTGACGAGCGCAGATGAAGATAACTTTCAGGACAAGGACGAACGTCACACGCCGCTGAACATCGCCGAGTACCTTTTGAAGCCAATACGAGCGGAGACGATCAGGGAAATCGTTCTGAAACGCGGCGGACGCGGCAAGTCGAGTGCGCGCATACCCGCGAAGATGAAAAAACACCTCAAGTTTTACCCCCTCAATATCATGTCGCGGGAAATCACTCTGGCGTTGGCCTATATCGACGCCCACTATGGCGAGGACATCAGTTTGGACTCCGTGGCAGATGTGGTTTCTCTCAGCAGTTACTATTTCAGCAGACTCTTCAAGAAAGAGGTTGGGGTCAACTTCTCGCGGTATGTCCTCCATAAACGGCTCGAAGCGGCCAAGCGGACGCTGGAGGAGACAGAAGACCCCATAACGGATATCGCAACCTCGGTGGGTTTCCACGAAGGCCATTACTTCGGCAAGAAATTCAAAAAATTCACGGGTTCGACACCGTCGGAATACCGAAAAAAGCTCGCCCTTCTCGAAGAAGAACGAAAGAACGTGCGGGGAAAATATCAAGAAGAACTATCCTGACCGATCTTTTAATGAATTTTAATGAATATTAATATATTATAGCTTATTCAGATACTATATGTAGTCCCCAGAAGATCCGGGGACTTTCATCAAAAAATATTAATCACGTTTTGTTCACATTTTGTTTTCCGGTACCCATGGTCTGGAGATGGGCCATTGAGCCGTATAAATTGACGATGCGCTGAAACTCCTTTTTATCGTAAAACGCAATCTTGCCCTCACCGAAGGCTTTGGCGACCTCGATGGAAAAACGGACCACAAGCTCAATGTCCACGACCTGAGAGGAACCCGTAGCACAACCGGGCACCGCCGACTCCGCGGTCAAGGCCACGCCAACCACCGGGGCCTTTGTCGCGGTACAGGGTTGAAGAATGCTGTTAAGGTGATAGAGGTCGTTGCCGTAGGGTGTGATGTCCTGGGTTGTGAGGGCGAAGACCACGGGGTCCCGGCCCGTGACGTAGCTCATCAGCGTCAACAGGTCCTCGCTGATTCTCAAGATGTAGCCTTCCTTTACCGTAGGAGATAGAGCGAAACCACGGTGATTGATTATACGGTTTCCGCGGGTCGTGTCGATGGAAAGCACGGCGTCCAGATCGTCGGTTATCTCCTCAGCGTTGGCAATGGACATGTTGATAGGGGAGTCCATGAAGGGAACGGGATCGTGAGGGCACGTTGGAGCGTTGGGACAGATGTGAGTGGAGATGAAAACGTCTCCTTTCAGTGCGTCGCCCATCTGAGCCATTTTTCCCAGTTTCATGGCCGTAGCCAAGGCCGCGATCGCTCCGTCACCGTCCGAAACAATCCCCACCCGCTCCGGTCGCGCTCCGATTCCGCCCAGACGCCCCACAATCCCCAAAGTTGGGGCCTTGCCGCCGTTTTTCTTCCCTTCCGAGCCTTTTAGCCAGATCTTAACGAAATCCGTGCGGCCCTTGGGGCCTTGAACAGTTTTGACCGTCACGGCGTTTTTGTCCACTCCGGCGACGACGAGGGATTCTTTGACGCTTTCCCCGGAGACGGAACGGCTATCCAGCAATTCATATGCTTCAATCGTGTATTTCATGGACATATTTTCTTCTGCTACTGAAAACCTATGCAAATGTGTAATAGTCCAGATTTTTCCTTCTTCATCCTTATTTTTCCTTATCCTTATTTTTCCTGCTTCATCCTTCCCTCTTTCGCCAAAGCTACTCAAGTTTATACGGAAGTCCAAAAGCTTAAATTTCCGTGTAGCCCACGGTACATAACATTACACTATAGGTTTATAGCCGCGTTCAAATCGCGGTTCGCAAATTTTACAGTAGCAGGTTTCACCTTCTTTCTATTTTTTATCAACAGATTTCGATCAACAGCCGTCAAGAATTAATTTTTCGAAAAAATTTACGTTGCTCTCGTTTAAGCCCGCGTTTTAATTTCTTAACTCTGGATGCTTTGTTTGTATTGCTATATATTGCTAAAAATCTGATGCTTAGAAACCGTAGCTGTTTCCTTAATTCCTACATCAACACCTATTCCATGCCTTTCCATCGGATAGCCCAATCGGATAGCCCAACAGGTATATACCTATACTCCTATATCTCTACTATATCAGCGTTGGGTTACCGCAAGTCAAAATGCGGTGTGCGGACTACGAAAAGCTACGGATGAGGGCGTTGATGAAGCCATAGATGCCATCTCCCGCCACAAAACCGCCGCCGTAAAGTTCCAGCCCTGCCTTGTACTTTTTCTCCAGCGGCCAACGAATCAAAAGAGCGACGAGCAATCCGATGCCGTAAACGGGATTATTGATCAAGAGACCCGTTGCGAAAAGGATGCCCAGCGCTTTCTTGGCGCCTCCGATAAATTGGAGCAATGCCCCGAAAACGGCGCCCCCGATCAGTTGAGGCAATATGCTTGGTTGGATCCCCGCCTGGATAGTGGTCGCGAAAACTTTGCTGACAGGAGGGATCATATCCAGTTTAAAGTGCATATTCATAAAAAGAGCCGTAATGACGATGGCCAAAACGCCACCCATCAGCTCGGCGATGGCCTGTTGACGACGCCCGTCCAACTCGTAAGCCACGTTGGTTCCCTTGCCACGGAGAAGCCAACCCGTTTTGAGATCATAACCCATATCCGCAAAACAGGGTCCCGTACTGGTCACATAGCCGGTGAGCAGAATCAGGGCGCTTGGGGGAAACCCCATGAATATCCCGAAGATCACAAAAATGACGCTGACGGCAAACCCCGGAAACCAGCCCGAGTGCATCGCGGACAGTCCCACCAAAATAGGAGCCACCGCCGCGGAAAAAGTACACCAGACAACCCACAAAACCAGCTGACCGGTTTCCATCTCCGACGTGATACCGCTCCATAGGGCCAAAGTTAACGCGCCGACGGCGAAAAAAATGAAATGGGTAGCAAGCGCCTTTTTCACACTAGCGGTCGAAACCGTATAATGGTCCTCCGCTAAAAACGCCTCCGGGTTCTTTTGTTTGAAGATAATGAACAGAGCTTGTACAAGCGACACCATTCCCGCGCCGATCATGACTCCCTGGGGAATATAGGTGGTTCCCAAGTTAATGGGCAGCTCGAAACCTATCCCCGAAGCGATGGGGGCGAGAGCTCTCGCTATGTACGGAAAGTAGCCTCGAATGATAAGCCCTAGGGCCAAAGCAAGCATGGCGAAGACATTGGCTATGAAAGCGATCCCCATGCCGGCCATAGGCAATCCGCTGACGCCGAGGGAAGGAAACGCGAACAACTTGCTACTCCCTATGGCTCCCAGCAGGATACCGTAGACCAGGTTACGCGCTTTTTTGCCTCCTTCGTCGCCCGCGTTGATTGCCTGCGCCGTTGCCACACCGGGAGGCCAGGAGCCGGCGGCGGGAAACAGTTCGGAGTCATAGAGGGAGTACACCATGTGGATTCCGATCAACGTCGCGGCTCCCGATCCGATGAGCATGGGGACGACGAGGGTCATGTCGCCATAGGCGTAAAGAATGGCGACGGCCAACAGCGTACAGTTAGCCGCGCCGAAGCCCGCGGCGGAGGCCATTGTCTGTACCAAATTCTGGCGGTCGATTGAGCGAAATTTCTTCATTGTCGTGAAAGGCAGTCTGCCCACAGCCATTGCGAGCAACGCCCCGATGATGGAGGTGTTAGGTGTAAAACCAAGGCGTGAGATGATCTGCATACAAATGATCGCGGATCCCGCCGACACCAAAAGACTGAAAAACAGAGTTTCCATTTCCAGCGCTTTTACATGCGAAGCGGGTGTCGCGTGGGGCGAGTTTCGAGAAGTACCGTTCATGTTCTCCATTTCAATATTCTCCATTTCATTTTCCTCACTTATACGTAAGATATTTATATAAGTATATAAAATATTGAGATAAAATAAGATTTGAAACTCCAGGAATAAGCGACTTCAAGAACATGTCCCTAATACTAATGTCCCTAATACTAATAACTAATAAATAAATGATAAATAATAACTAATGAAAGATTTCACGGACGCGTCAAATCAAGATATTTAAGCATTTCTTTGCCTATCACCTCTTCAACTTCTCTGATTAAGTCCGGCTCATACATCGTGCTGGATAAGCGCAAATTTTTCATTGCGGTACATATTATGAATACATCACGATCATTTTCTATCATGGCGGTTGTCAGGGGAGTTCCTGTCTTTGCGTCAAAAGTCATGATCAATTCCGGGAAAGTGGCCACACGCATATCTCCATCGTCCCAAGTCATATACTCATTCCAAAACGTAAGTTCCATATCGTTGACATGGAACTTACCAATGTCGTATCCGCCAACGGTCTCAAGAGAAAAATTATTTACAATGCCTCTCGCGATTCTTCTACCGTCTAAAAATTGCGTTACTCTTTGTATGGCTTCGGCTGGATTAGCGACATCAAGCCCTAGGGTGTAGGTTCTGCCTGTTTCTATCGCGTGAGAAATCCCTCCAATGGCGCAATTTTCTTTTGCGTAAGCTACGGTTATCGGGTTACGGGCGACACTGACAACTCCCCCCGCTTCTATAGAGGCGGCACGAACCAACCTTGATGTATGGTTAATGGAACCTTGCGCAAAACATTCTATTTCATCGTTTGTTGCGGGATTGCCTCCTGTTGCCCCTTGTACCGTCACATAATCTGGTATTTTATGCAGATTCAGGCTTCCCATCACCCCAGTTGGGTGAGCGCGCCCATTGCAAGGCGCGTCCAGTAAAGGGATTCCTAAAATAGCCGCTTGATACCAACCATTGACGGTAGCGCCACCGCCTTGTTCATTAGTAATGATTCCCCCGATATTCAGTTCTTTGTTTCGCAAAATCAACTGAATTGGTCGGAGAGTTTGTTCCGCGGTAAGGTATCGATTTAGGGCAGCCGGAGCGCCCACATTAGACACAGTAAGAATAATCGCGTCGTCCGGGATCTCATGAATATCTGTAAGGTATAAATCACCATGTTGTAGCGCGAGTTCGGCAAATTCACGTCCCATGTCTGGATTTCCGCCTCCGCCGCCGCCCAAAATTGTTCCCCCTGTAATCGCGTATCGCAGAAGTTCAAAATCCAATTGGGTTCTTTTACTCACCGTTTACCTCCTCCTCATTTTAAAATTTGGGACACTTCACTTTTACAAATTCTTTTACAAATTCTTTTACAAATTAGAGTCATATTTACGAATTAGAGTCATACAGCGTTTCTGGCAAGATTACGCACATCTCAACTGCACCCGAATAAATATTTGATTCGCGGTTCAAAGAGACTCCTGGCAATGGCTTTTGAATACGGTTCTCTGATTGACATACTCCCACGACTCAAGTCGTGGGATTGTAAATTTTCATACTTCGCGAGTATCACAAAGCTTTCAAATTTCTGCGGCTTTGACCCGCGTTTTTCTGCGGCTTTGACCCGCGTTGGATATCAAGATTCGAGATAGCTATGATTGTATTCCTGTTTTGAATATATTATCAAATTTTTTATTGCTTGCCAAGAGCTTCCATAAAACAGTCTATGGCGTCTAAAAGAGGTATCTAGAAGAGGCGTGAGGTGTCTAGAAGAGACGTGTAGAAGAAACGTAAAGCCCCCGGAAGATCCGGGGACTTTCATCGAAGAATCGAAGAATCGAAGACTTGGAGATTTGAAGGCTTGGAGATTTGAAAACTTGGAGACTTGAATATTATTGGCGCTCGTTTGAACGGGTGCCGTTTACGCCGTCTGCGCGGTTGCGGCGCTTTCTTTCCCGCCTCCCAAACGAAACCGGAGTGACCAATAAATTTTATAGGCTGCCGGGATCGCCAGCAGAGCCAGGAAGCCTCCCGCGATCAGACCGCCGATAGCGACAACCGCGATGGGAGCGCGCATTGCCGATCCGTTGCCTGTAGACATCGCCAGGGGAAGTAGAGATACAACCGAGGTCGCGATAGCCATGACCAAAGCCTTAAAACGCACCTCGGAGGCTTGCTCAATGGCTTGGTACGGATGGACGTTCTCGTCCCTGCGCAGCGTTTCCGCGTAATCCACAACGACGATAGCGTTGTTGACCACCATGCCGATCAACATGACCGCGCCGATGAGCGCGAAAAGAGATATGGACGTTCCCGAAAGCAACATCGCGGGAACCACACCAATCAAGGCCATGGGGACCGTCAGCAGGATGATGAAAGCGTAAGCCCACGACTCCATGATGGCCGCCACAATGATGTAGGTGATCAGAATGGCGATGGCGATGGCGCGGAAAAGTTCCGCGAAGTCCTCCGCCATGTCTTCGGCCTCGCCACCCAAGGTGAAGGAGTACCCCTCAGGTAAGGTAAACGTGGACAGGAGTTCTCTTATTTTATCGTTGCCCTCACCCGCCGTGATGTAGCGCACGTTACCCGTAACCACCACCGCGCGCTCGCGCTCGACGCGGCGAATCTCCGTTGGGGCGTCTCTCCAAGCCACGTTCGCCATTTCCTTCAAAGGAACCAGCCCATAGGGGGTCATAATCGGCAAATCCTCCACCGTGTAGATGTCGCCCGCCTTCTGACGATCCAACCGGGCTTTGATGTCGTACTCGAACCCGCCGCTGCGGAATTTTCCAGACGCGTTGCCGATCAGGTATCCCTTTACGATGTTCGCCAGGTCCGACAGATTCAAACCCAGAGGCGAAAGGCGCCAGCGAATGGGGGTGATCTGAAGTTCGGGTTTACCCATCTCGGTTTGAATGGTCAGGTCGCGCACGCCGGGAATCGAACGGCCCTTAGCGCGCACCTCCTCCGCGATGGAGTAAAGGACGTTCATGTCCTCACCGTTAATCCGTACCTCGATGGGGTCGCTGAAGCCTCTGCGGGTATCGGTGATAGCGTATTCCACACCCTCCAACGTCGCCAGAAACGGACGGATTCTATCCGCTATATCCTGCGTCGATGGGCGACGCGGGTCCTCTTTCAGGTAGACAGAGATCAACGACTTGTAGATGGAGCTGTTCCGCCTCGAAGCCCCGATTGTCGCGACAATGTCACGAACGTACCGCTTTTCAGGGAGAGATTCGATAAAACTTTCCACGGCGCGGGTCTTTTCCTCGGTCTCCGAGATCGAGGCGCTGTTGGCGAGGGTCAGGTCGATGCTGATCGTCCCATCATCGGTGACGGGGATAAACTCAGTTCCAATCAGGGCTCCCAACCTCAGAGAACCATACATCAACCCCATGAAAATCAGCATGGTAATAACGGGATGTCGCGTTGAGCGTCGGAGAAAGAACATGAACGTGTCCTTGAATCCCTCATAGAGCCAGTCCCACCAACCGGTCAGGATGCGCCCCATCAGGGAGATCTCTCCGCTCGATTTGATGCGCGCCGCCATGCAGGGCGTTACAGACATGGTCACCCAGAGGGAGAGGATCGTCGCGTAGAGAATTGTGACGGCGTAGGGAGCCAGAAATTGTCCCGCGATTCCTTGCATCAAAGCCACGGGCAAAAAAACCCCCAGGTTGGTCAGAACCCCGGCCAAAACGGAAATGGAAATTTCTTCCGTCCCTTTTTCGGCGGCCTCGAAGGGGTCGTAGCCCAGGTCACGATAACGGTAGATGTTCTGAATGATCAAGATCGCGTTCATGACCAGGGTGCCCATGGAAAGCGCCAGTCCCAGCGTGCTCATGAGGTTCAGCGTGTAACCGAGCCCCTGCATGGGAACGAAGGTGCCCATGAATGCCACGGGCATCGACACGGCGACGATAAACGTCGCCGAAAGACGTCCTAAAAAAAGGTAGATGACAAGAGCCGTCAGCACGATGCCGACGGCCGTATCACGCATGACGTTTTTGACCGAGGTTTCGATGAAAGGCGTATCGTCGTGGGTGTAGGTCACGCTGAACTCAGGAAGACTCTTCAAGATCTCCGCCAGCTCTTTCTTGACTTCTTTGCCCGCGGTGACCACGTCGGCGTTAGCGCGAGGGCTGACTTGGAGCTGAACCACCGACTCTCCGTTGGCCCGCGCGATGGAACGCACATCTTCCTCACCATCTACCACTTTTCCCAGAAGCGAAAGAGGTATGGGGTCGCCGGCAGCCGTGGGGATGATAATATTCTCGAGCTGCTCCACCTCGTTGAACTCACCCACCAGGCGCAGGGATATTTCATCGATCTTCTGCGTGATATAGCCGGAGGGGTTCGTGATGTTATTCGCCGCCACGACGGCGCAAATACGCTGGTACGTGACGTTGTAGTCGGAGAGGGCCACGGGATCCAGGATGATCTGGATCTCTCGGTCCCTGCCACCCGATACCTGAACCTGCCCGACTCCCCCGACGCGAGCGACCAAGGGTTTGATACGGTCTTCGATGTACTTCTTCGCGTCCTTTTCCGGCAAGGTCGAGGTGAAAGAGGCGGTCAGGAAGGGCTGTGAGTTGATGTCGAATTTCGTGCAGATCGGCTCCTCGACGTCGTCAGGGAGGGTCTGCCGCGCCGCCTTGACTTTGTTGTTGACGTCCACCAACGCTAGGTCGGGGTTAGAACCCGCTTGCATCTCGACAGCCACCATAGAAACGCCGTCTTGGGAGTAACTGGTGAGGGTTTTTAGGCCCTCCAAGTCGGCTAAAGCGTCTTCGATGGGTTTCGAGACCAATTGTTCGATTTCGTTAGGACTGGCGCCTGTGTACTCCGTCATAACCAACACAAAAGGAAACTCTACATCGGGGTAAAGAGTCACACCCAATGTCGCGTAGCTGCTCCATCCAAGGAGCACGAAAATAATCACCCCGCACCAGGTGAAGACCGGGCGGCGGATGCAGAAGCGTATAAAACCTCCCATAATCGTTACTCAACGGTCTTTCTGGAATGCAAGCAGCGCTCCGTCGAAAAGTGATCGGTTACCACTGATGATTAATTGATCCCCCGCTTTAAGTCCTGATATGACGATAACCTGTCCGTTCCGACCTTCGTTCGTGCGAATCTCGACTAATTTGGCTTTTGAAATCCCATCCGCGTCGTCGCCGGCGATATAGACAAACTTTTTGTCGCCGCGGTACATGACGATGTTCGAGGGAATGACGATAACGTCCTTCTTCTGTTCGACGAGCAAACGTCCCTCAAGATACGTTCCCGGCAAAATTCCGCTATCGACGGATAGCCCCACGACGACGGGATACAGTCCCGAACCCATCTGAGCCTCGGGGCTCAAACGCTTGACCCAGCCCTTGCTGGCGATACTATCAACAAGCAGCTCCACCTGAGTCTCCTTATTGATATTGTGGATGTCTTTTTTGGAAACCATCAGTTGGGCTTCCATGTTGGAGGGGTCGACGATGGCGATGAGCGACTTGCCCACCTCTGCAACCTCGCCCGGCTCCACGTTACGGGCGGCGACGACGCCGTTGATGCTGGCCTTTAGCTCCGTCCTCTGGAGTGTGGACCGCGAGGATTGATCACTGGCCTCCAGTGCCTTCATGGAAGCGTAAGCCCTGTCCACCTCTGATTGGGACACTCCGCCTTTTTTGCTGAGCTCTAGAAGGCGATTGTAGTTCAACCGGGCCTCTTCATATCCCGTTCGGCTGGCTTGGGCATTGGCGGCGTAGTCCGCCTTTCGCAGAGACACCACGGTCTGCCCCGCCTTGACGGTGTCTCCCACCTGCACGTGGACAGACTGAACGATCTCCCGCACATAGGAAGTCACGTCCTGTGTGCGCGCGGCCTTGGCTTGTCCATAGTAACTCCGCCAAGATTCCCACGTGGTTGGCGTCACGGCGACTAAAGTCACCGGATAACGCGTTTCTTCCACTTGGTTTAGGGACGCCACATTCGCCGCGGCCTCCTTCAATTTCGCCTGCACCTCGAACGCCAGCACGGTCATCCCCGCGCCGATCACCACCAGCCAAAACAGTATCCTGACTTTGTTCAACTTCTTCAATACGCTTTTAAACATGTCGAACCTCCTCGGGAGTCAATATCCTTTGACTCAAATCATGCATAATCTTCATAAACTTTCCAATTCGCGAGCACACTTCCGCGTCTTGAAGGTCTTGAAGGTCGACGCCGCGTTCCTCTACGATGTCGGCAAAAAGGACGTGCCCTATCGCATGCATCAGCCGCCCTATCGTCTCCAGCGGCAAATCCTCACGGACGGCCCCGATTTCCTGTCCCCGGACAAACAGAGCGGCCATGAAGCGCGTCGTCCGTTCATGAGAGTCCTTCAATTGCTCGCAGAAACAGGGTTCATCCTTCGAGAGACGAAACATCACGCGTCCTAACGACGGATTCTCGAAGAAAAATCGGATCGCCTTCTGATGATATTCCCAGTTCGTCGCCCAATACTCCTCTTTTGTATCTGGAAGCTGGAGCCCTCCCACGGCACACATGAACCTTTGACATATCTCGTCCATCACCGTCAAGAGGAGGCTTTCTTTATTGTCGAAATAATAGTAAACCGTTCCCTTGCTAAGCCCCGAACGCTCGATGATCTTGTTGTAGGAGGCCGCGTTGAAACCCCGTTCCGCAAATTCCGCGATTGCTGCTTCTATCAGCCGCAAACGCTTGGCGTCGTCCAGTCGCTCCTGCCTAACTATAGAAAATCACCCTTCCACATCGACTTTTGCCATCGACTTTTGTACCTAATCGAATTTTGTACCTAAGATTGAATTTTTCACCCAAACCTTTCCTTGTCGCTTTTGATCGTTCTTCAGTCGTTCTTCAGTCGGAAAACCCCGTAACCCTAGGTTTTATAAGATGGGATCCAAGTTCGACCGACCAGTCTAACCTCTTGTACCGAAGGAATTATACATCTCCCTTTTGAAAAAGCAATAAGCAAAAAGCAATAAGCGATAAGCAAGAAATAATAAGTGAGAAGCGAGAAAGAATAAGCGAAAAGTGAACTTCGAGGCGTGAAACGATCCTTTGGTTATGGACTCTAGGGCAAACGCGTGTAGACCTCCGACGTGCATACCTCTAAAATCACTTTAAATTATACGCGGCCTTGACCGGTAGTCTGATACGGTAGTCTGATGCGGTAGTCTGATCTGGAAGCGGCTGCCTCCCTCGAAGCGGTTGCCGGCTTCGACCTTGCCTCCATGAGCCGTCACGATGGACCGGACAATAGCGAGTCCGATGCCGGACCCGCCGGACATACGTTTTCGGGACTTGTTGGCGCGATAAAACCGCTCGAAAATCATGGAAAGGCGTCGTACCTACAAATCTCAATGTTTTCCGCCCGAGAGATTTTACCTGCCCGAAATGATAACCTGATCATATTTGGGGGTGAAATTTGAGGATTCCCCCGTTCGGGCTTTCTGCGCCTTCATCACCCTGGCATAGAGGGCAGGATCTATTTCCTTTAGAGTCGATAATTCAGAAGAACTCAACTCAGCGCCACTACTGGCTTTGTTGATAAGAGTCTGATTGCTGGATGTATCGCTGCTAGATGCCGTCAAGGCAGATGCTTCCACTTTGACAGATGTTTCCACTTTGGCAGTTGCTGCCGCTGTGGGGGCCGTCGATTTGGATGTCCTCTGATTTCCGGCGGACGTATCTGTGCTTTCCGTCTGTTGTTTTTGCTGTTGTAATTTTCGCTGTTGTTCGAGGTACTCTTCCCTCAAAGTGCTGCTGCTACTTGAAACAGAATTCGCATTCATAAACTCATCCCCTACCCTGTAATTGTCTGAGCTAATCAAAATGCTCACATAAGATTATATACAGTTTTAGGGAATTTTAATGTAAATTACCGCCTTTATTCTGTAAAGAAGTGCTAAATTTTCCCCGCGGCCTTGACCGGAAGTCTCACCTGGAAGCGGCTGCCTCCCTCGAAGCGGTTGCCGGCTTCGACCTTGCCTCCATGAGCCGTCACGATGGACCGGACAATGGCGAGTCCGATGCCGGACCCGCCGGACATACGGTTTCGGGACTTGTCGGCGCGATAGAAACGCTCGAAAATCATGGGCAGTTCTTCCTCCGGGATGCCGGTCCCGTCGTCTTCCACCACGAGCAGCGCGGCGGCGTCCATCTCCGACAAAATGACGCGTATGTTCCCGTTCGGCGGAGTGTACTTCACGGCGTTGGAAAGAAGGTTGACCAAAACTTGACGGATCCTGTCTCGGTCGGCCCAGATCTCAGGGCTGCTTCCCTCCACAGACAGGCGCAATTTTTTATCGGCGATCTCCGTCTCGAAGGAGCGAAGGGTCTTTTCCGCAAGCTCTCGGAGGTTTACCGGGGCTTTATCGAGCTTGAGGTTGTCGCTTTCGACTCTCGCCAGGCTTTCGATGTCTCGCACCAGTTTGCTGATTCGCTGGATCTCCTCGTGACAACTCGACAGGCGTTCCTTCGTGGGCTGCCAGACGCCTTCTATCATGGCCTCGATGTGAGTGCCTATGGTGGTCAGAGGCGTGCGCAGTTCGTGGGCCACGTCGGCGGTGAGCTGTTTGCGCAGGTTCTCCTGCTCGCTCAGGGAACGGGCCAGCCGGTTGACCGAGAGCACTAACTCGTCCAGTTCCAAGACGCTCGTTTTCTCCTCAATCCTGGCAGCGTAGTCCCCACCGGACATCTGCTTCGCCACCTCCGCCGTTCGACGGATGGGGTTGCTCATGCGCCTTGCCAGAAGCCAACCCACGATAATGGCAAGCAAAAGAGAAAACACGCCGCTTCCCACGAGAACGGTGTTCAAAGCCTCCAGAAACAAGACGTCATTTTCGTCGAAAAAGTAGGGGGCAAAGTAGTTGACGCGGACCGCGCCGATCTTTTGCCCGTTCCGGGTCAGGGCAAAGCTCGTTTCCGTGAACTTGCCATCGAGGCCTGGAGAACTGGTTCGCATCTTCTGGGAGATGTCCTCAATCACCCGCGCGCAGGCGCTCATATCGCAGGTTTCTGCGTCCCATAACATCCCCCCAGAGGCGTCGTCCACCTCGACGATATAGCCGTCGTAAAGGGCATGCATACCGATGGCGTGTACGAAACTCAGGTTCCATGATTGGGTGTTTTCGTCGTATTGCTGGCTCAGGCTCGATAGAATCTCCTCGGTTCTCTGGCGCTGCTGCTCCAAAATATAGTCCTCGAACCGCCGCTTGATGAAGATATTGGACAGGACGCTGATCAACGCCACGGTGAGCAAGGCCACCAGGGCGATGTTCAGGGATAATTGCGCCTTCAGGCTACGCTTCGTTTTATGCTTTTTCACGATGCCCTCCAAATTTGTAGCCCACTCCGTGGACCGTCAAGATGTAGACGGGATTTTTAGGGTTGCTTTCCATTTTTTGGCGCAGGTTTTTGACGTGGCTGTCAATAGCCCTGGAGAAGCCGTCAAATTCGTCGCCCAGGGCAATGTCAATGAGCTGATCTCTGGTGAAAACTCTGTTGGGATACTTTGCCAGGGCTTCCAGAATCTTGAACTCATTGGGGGTCAGGCCGATCGTCCGGTTGTCTTTTTTGACGGAGCGGCCCTCGAAGTCAATCTCCAAAGTTTCCCCGTCGCCATCGAAGACTATTTTGTTTCCTGGGGGCAAAAGATACTCCCCGCTTCGACGCAGCGCGGCCTCCACCCTGGCGAAAAGCTCCTTCAGGCTGAAGGGCTTCGTGACGTAATCGTCCGCTCCAAGACCCAGCCCTCTCAGCATGTCCTCCTCCGCCACCTTGGCCGTCAGCATGATGATGGGGACATGGGACCTCTTGCGTATGGCCGCGCAGAACTCCTCTCCCGTCATGTCGGGGAGCATCAGGTCTAGGAGGATCAACGCGATGTTTTCCCGCTCGAAAACCTCAAAGGCCTGTCCGGCACTCCCTGCCCCGAACACGGCGAATCCCTTGCTTTCCAGAAAAGACTCGACGACCTCGATGATTTTCGTCTCGTCGTCGATCACGAGTATCTTTTGACGATCCATTTTCGCGCGCTACCTCCTTCTCAATTCTAAGCTCAGGGGGCGGAGACCGTTGGTGAAGAATCTGAGGCTCGTCTGGTACTGACTCAAGCGCATAAGGCTTGAGGCGATTACAGTATTGGTTTCATCGTTTTCATTTTAAACCTTTACGTATTCAAAAAAAACGACATTATGTGCCATAATATAAATGGTTAACCCGTGAAGGATGCAGGCTGGGTTCCCGAATGGGAGTAGGTAGGGTCTAGCGAGAATCCCATGCCCCTGGGGTTAACTTGTGGATACTTTGAGCGAATTTCCACATAATTGATTTGTGTCGTGCTCACTATTAAGTTTAAAAAACTCTGGGGCATAGCTTTTTCAACGTCGATAGAATGATATTCCTGCATTTTTTCCACAAAGTTAAGCACGCACGATTGAAATAACGGAAAATAGATAATCTCATATTCTTCCGTCACTAAATGGGCACTCGCGTTTCTTAATTCAACGATCTTTTCAAGATTTTTTCTCATAGGAGTATTGTCATTCGTGAATACCTTTTTGAGGCAAGCCTCTAACGATATTGTCCTTTTGGGGTTATCTTTGTAGTAAATTTCATCCTCCTCGTATTTGTTAATGATTAGTTTGTTAATGATTAGAACTTGTTTACAATAAATTCATGCCGAAGTAATAGATCTTCAGTTCGCCGTTGCGCTCGTAGCCTATCGTCATCCCACTTGAAAGTCGGGCAACTGACTTGCGCCACGGTCGATATCCTTTAGGATGTCCGAAATTGCTGTGTCGTTGGTAGCGGGCCTAATGTGTTGATGTGCTTTTCTGATGAACTGATATCGAAAGTTGATATCAGTTCATCAACACGTAAGATCCACCATCCAAATATCGTATCTCTTATAAGGATATTTCCAAATCAATCTCCTGACTTCCGAGCTCAATTTCATTCACCAAGCGTATAGGCCCGTAAATCGGAATAGCTTGATTAAATGCCTCAAAGGAGATAGTAAGGGCATATTTTGCTTTGAACAAGCTCCCCCATCCTTTGTGACCGCAAACAGCAACACAAAATTCGTCTGTCAGTTGATTAGACTTGATAACGCACCAGTCTTTTTGTAACGTTCCTCGTTTTCTTGAAAAGCCGGCTATCTGCCCGCGGCCTCTCCCACTCCCACGTGATTCCCCCAACATCCAAGAGAAGTTTCCTTCATCGTCAATGGCTTTACCATCGTTAAATATTCGCTGTACGAATATTTCCGCCTTTTCATTCTGCTTACTGGCAATCCAGTCTACCCAAGTGGAAAGATAGCCTCTAATGTATCGCCGTGTACGACGTGGATTAGCGGCATACGAAAGCGCCACCTCCACAAGAATATCAAAATCTTCACCAACAGCGCTTAATTCATCAGGTATCTTTATGCTGTAAACGTGCGCTTCGCCAACACCTATTTCAACAATGGACGGTGTGATAAAGGTAACTCGATAGCTATTGTTATAAGTAGCTCTTTCCACGTCAGGGATTCCAAAGCCTACTCTACGTAACATATCCTCGCACTCTTGAGGAGTTCTTTCTTTAGTCGGTTCTACCCAACGCGCGGATTGAGCGATGAGCGCACGGTACAATAAAGCCGGAGAATTTGGCAATATTTTTTCAATTTCAGCCGCTATATTCGTCACTTTAGGTACCGCAAATGAAGTTCCTACGCCATCTCTGTCAAACGCCACGCCAGGTGGAGAACGACGAACGAGTTCTGGGCACACTCCGGGGGGTGTTGTCAATCTAATATCAGCGCCATCTTTGTTAATAGCGTAGGTTCCTCCATATTCAACGACATCGGGCTTTATAGTGTCCCAAATGCCCGGCCCAATATGCGAAAATGAAGCGATTTCGCCAGTCTTGCCCATTGACATTACATCGTCCGTTACGTAATTACTTATAGACACAGAACCAACCGTTAGTGCCTGCAAACTTTGAGCGGGATTTGCCAATCGTGTCAGCTCATGTCCTAGGTAATCGGGGTAAGGTTGTTTTGCTGTAATCAGTGCCGAAATAATTTCAGGCGGAATATTTCCCGCGGCTTGAACGAACAGAACATCTTTTTTGTATGATTGCAAATCAATTTGAGATGCCCAAGAAGACATATGTCTTAAGCTCGTAAAAGGAACCCTTTCACTTATAGAGTGGTTAAAGATTTTAGACGGCGGTTGCGCATTCTTCGAAAACTGTTCTGTTATGGTCAGGATAGTTTTGGGAGGGTCTACGTCAGCGGGCAAACTGTTACCACTGTCAAGTACTTTTACATTGCGGATAAAATGAGGTAATTGATACGTTCCGAAACCTGCAACTCCATTGGGGTATAGGATTGCTCCAACAACTCTTGTTCCGTGTCCTCCCCCCGGCACTTCGTCAGTGACGTTTGTTTCATTTGGGATAAGGCAAACTGAATCTTTTGCAATAATCGCTTGAGCAATGTACTTATGGGCTTCCTGTACTCCGCTGTCAATGACACACACAATAGGCGCGTCACTTTCAGGCGCTAAAATTTCAACAGTGTTATCTTCAGTACTCATGTTTCTTAGAGAAGATTCCATCCGTACATCGGGAATCGTTAACACCTCAAAGATATACGGGTAATTTAAAACGAAATCACGCAATCCTTTTCCAATAATATTCAGTCTGAACGAAAAACTGTCTGTTTCATCGATAAACCCCGATGGGATGTCGCCATTATATGTGGAGATAATTTCAATGATTTCCTCTTGACGCTCCGAGGCTAAATCGTCCCACTTTTGATATGCTTCATTGAACTGCCGCTGCCAGTCACTAGAACGCTGATCGTAACACTCGTCCGTTTCGTCTTCTTTTCGCTTAGGTCGCTCAGGAAGTGGAAGGGTACCTCCGCAACTTACACCAATATCAACGCAGTATAAATCATCGTCATTGAGATTTGCCCATCCGGCATAAAGTGAATCGGGCAAAATGTAGCGCAATCTCTCTTCGTCCGCACACATCGCGTATATTCTTGCGGGTGTTCCAGAGTTACGGTTTACTTGGATAAAATCATCTACCTTAGCATTAAATTTCACTAGATCGATATCATCAGAGGCAACGACAATATAGCCATCTTCAAGAGAGCATACTATTTCAAATCCCAATCCACGCAAAAACTCTACATCGGCATCAGGGTCTATCTTCAACAGGAAAGGAATGCCAAGTTGAATATCGAGTAATCCCATTTGCTTTCGCTCATCACGGCGTTCACGCCAAAAATGCGACAGTTCAACTGCCCGCCGTTTTATGTATGCACCGTGCGTGGTTCGATTCTTTCTATTTTCCACTGTTTGCGGATTCGGTTCGCCGCCACCGCGCAACTTGGGCTTACCGCTATATTTAAGTGGGAGTGGGAGATGCATAAAGTCATTGGGTTTAGACATTTGTTTTGACCTCTGATATTAGAACTTTGAGCCTTCGAATATCGCACGATTGAAGTGTGCTTGTCCTACTCTCTTGCCGCCCTCCAAAATGCCATATTTAGCTGCTCGTTGCGCGATTAAGACGATGTTCGCCGACGAGTAACCATCAAGCTCTTCTGCCACACCCCGAATGCTCAAATCCGATGAAACGGGAATTGCGGAAAGCGTCATACCGAGGAGTTTCTCACGAGCAACAGCATCCGGCATCGGAATCTCGAGAACATCATCAAAGCGCCGGAATAATGCTTCGTCTAGCGTCACTTTCAAGTTCGTTGTCGCTATGACAAGTCCCGGAGCATCGTATTCATCAAGCAAGGTAAGCAGCATATTCACTATTCGCGGCACTTCGCCAACATCTTGAGGCGCAATGCGCGACTTTGCGATAAAATCACACTCGTCCAGCAATAGAACAACAGGCTCGCGCCTGCAATAATCAAATACGGCGCGGAGGTTGGAGGCGGACTCGCCGAAATATGACGACAACAAAGCGTCAAATCGCACTTTAAGTAATGGCAATCCTAGATTCCAAGCAATTCGTTCAGCACTCAGTGTTTTTCCACAACCTGGCGCTCCGTGAAGCAATATTTTTTTCTTCGGCGTCAGGTTATACTTGCCGAGCCGTTCTTTAGCCGCGTACTCTTTCTCAATGGACTGTAGCCGCTCTTCGACGTTTTGCGGTAACACCATATGATGTTTAAGTTGTTCGCGCGGCACAAATGCAACAAGGGGGGAATTGTCCCGTTTGCTTGTGGGCAAAGTCGAAACGCTAACACCGTTTACACTATACTTTGGCCGATCACCAAACACAGTGAAACGCGGTTTTTCGGTTACGGATATATTTTCTAATGAAGCTGCTAACTTAGTGTGACCATGCGTGCGTTCATCAACTATGACAATCTGCGCTATCTTTTTCAGGGATACAATATCCTCAGAAAATATCCCCTTGAACATTCGCTTCATCAATTCAGCTTTCATGACCTTCAAACTCCCAATCCCGGCAACCCCTCCACAATCCTCACCGTCTCGATGCTCACCATAATAACCGACAGCAACAGATCGAGGATATAGCGCGGGTTGTTATGTTCTTTCGCCCAATCGTTCGGGTCGTTTTTGATTTGGCTGGCTTTATCGACCGTGACCTGATAGCGTTCCATGATCCATTCTATCACGGATTTGCCGTTGACGACGTAATCATACGCGACAAAAGGAATATTCGTTATCGTGACGCGCGAGTTGTACCGGATTCCGGTCTTGTCGTCCTTTTCGATAAACCTCATTTTATCGACGCGGAAATCCTCACTTGTTTCACCCGTTACGACGATAGAGTACCCAGGTTTCTGGTTCTCATAGTTCAGGTGCAGTTCGGCCAGGGCTCGTCCAGACTTGTCGAACGCCCAGAAATCAGCGGGTTTATCCACCAAAGGAATACGTGGCAGCATCTTTTTCAAATCCTCAGAAAACTGTTCACGATAGTCCTTGGAGTGCAACAGCCCGTAAACGTAGTAAAAAATATCTTCTTTCGTAACTTTCGGACCGTAACGGTCCCGGCATTGTTTAAAAATGAAGTCAGTTACCCCGTCGCGGCGAATATAATCTTCTTCGTTCGCGTCGAATAACGTCATTTGTTGATGCTGTCTCTTTTCGTAGTAATAGAGCGGGAAACATTGAGTTCCTGCATCCAAGCAATTTAAATCAGGGATCGTATTTATAATTAGTGTCGTGTTTTGTTTAACTCCTCCCATTCCTGAGACACAAATGACCAGATTCTTTTGTTGCGGCGTTGGGAAGAGTTTGGGCATTTGGTATGTTCTTTCATTTAATGCCTTATTAAAATAAACCATATGTTTGCAAAATGGTCGATAAACAGCTTCTTGCACATTTAAGTGATCGAAAACGATCTCCTCGTTACGCGCAATATTACTAACCAGCCCGTCTGACCAACTGATTTTTTGAGAATTATTATCGAGAAAATCTTTTATGTTCAGATTGTTTGTTTGTTGCTTTTGTTTTTGGTATTCTTCCCTTTGCTGGTTATAAAAATTCAACATTCGTTGAATATTTTCTTCCAAAACATGCGCGGAAAAATTGTAGCACCAAGCATCTCGTTGAGTTTTCAATCCATTGGAATAGTACGGCACAAAAACAGTTTTTGTGTTAGTTTTGTCGTCTTTATCTCCCAACGGTATGAACGAGCTGAAAATGTCGTGTCTTTGATTGAGCCAGTCTCCGTGTTCGTTGGGCTGTATTTCCGTCAATTCCATTTTAGGACTGAAAATGTCATGGCTTTGGGCAACGATGGACAACTTTTCCTCGCGGGTCAGGTAATCCCCGATGTCGCGATAATAGATAGCGGCGTCCTCGAAGTGGTTAGGCTTTTTGACAAGTACTGTAATAGAGATAGGTGTCCGGCTGCCGAGACCGAAAACATTGTCTTTTTCCTTGCGCCTTATTTCGCCGGAAGTGCGACAGTTCCCTCGCAGGTTGAAAATATAAATCGCGCTAAATTCGCTTTGGAGGCATTTTCTGAATCCATCCATCGCGTTGCCGTCAATCCACCCGGCGTTCGACACGAAAGCGACGATTCCGCCATGTTTTGTGTCTAGTCGGTCGGAAGCCCATCGGAAGGCTTTAATATAGGAATCGTACAAAGAGTTTTTTAAAGTGGCCGTAGATTGTTTCGCGTAGGTTTCCGCTATCCGTTTCTCCAGCTTTGGGTACGACTGGTTCTGCGCGTTGTCGTTTGCCGAACGCTGCCCTACGGAATACGGCGGATTGCCGATGATGACGCGGATCGGGGCTTTTTGCTGGGCAATGACGCGGTCGGAATTTTGTTGCAGCAGTTCCGAAAAGAGCACTCCCGCGTCGTCGTTTTCTCCCAACTGAAAGGTGTCGGTAAGGCAAATGCCGTCAAACGGTTTATATTCGGTCTCGCCTGTTTTGCCCAAAGCGTCGTGAAAGGCGTTCTCAATGTTGATGGAAGCTATGTAATACGCCAGTAACACGATTTCGTTCGCGTGAAACTCTCGTTCATATTTGCGGCGCAGCGCGGTTTTATCAATCAAACCGCTTTGGACCATTCGGACAATAAAAGTGCCTGTGCCGGTGAATGGATCGAGGACATGAACGTTTTCGTCAGAAAGGTCGCGGTTAAATTCTTTTTGCAGCACAACGGCTACGGAATTGATGATAAAATCCACGATCTCGACCGGTGTGTAAACGATCCCAAGGCGTTCCACCACGTCAGGAAAAGCGGTTCGGAAGAATTTGTCGTAAAGCTCGACAATGACTTTTTGGCGCGCCTCGGCATTGTCGATGTTCGCCACGCTCATTTTGACGGATTCGTAAAATCGGGTCAGAACAAGGGCGTCTTTTTCCAGAGCCTGCGCCTCAAGGATGTCGATCATTTTTTGCAAAGATTGTGAAACCGGGTTGTTCCGAACGAACGAATAGTTCTCGAACAACGCCTCGAACACCGGCTTGGTGATCATATGCTGTGCCAGCATCTCTACCACTTCGCCCGCGTCCACAGAGGGATTGATATTTTTCCGAAGACCGTTCAGGAAGTCGTCGAATGCCTGCTTATGTTTTCCCTCTTCGGCAATCAAGCGATTGATACGCCTGATATAGTTTTGCGCGATTTTCGCCACGTCCCGCGCCCATTGCTCCCAATAACGCTTGTTCCCGACCTTCTGCACCATGCGGGCGTAAATAACGTTTTGCAGCTCTTGGATTTCCGAGGGCGGGAGGGTGATTTGCCCTCCTTGCGGACCTTGCGGAGGCAGACCGTCGCCGTCTTCCCTTCCTGGGATTCCTCCGATAATGACGCTGCCACCTCCATTGGGCTTGCGCCTGTTGAGTTCGAGTTTATTAATCATGGCGTTGAATCGGTCGTCGTGGGCACGCAGAGCGTTGAGAACCGTCCATACGACTTTGAACCGCTCGTTGTCGCTTAACGCCTCCTCGGCGGAGACCCCAGAAGGGATTACGACCGGTATGATGATATAACCGTAGTTTTTGTTCGGAGCGACGCGCATAGCCCGCCCTACCGACTGGACTACGTCGACCTGAGAATTTCTGGCGGATAGAAACATGACGGCGTCTAGGCTCGGAACGTCCACTCCTTCGGAAAGGCAGCGCACATTAGTCAATATCCGACATTCGTTCGTATCCGCGGGGGTGGCCTTCAGCCATGCCAACTTGTCGTTCCGCAGAGTGGCTCCCATCGTGCCATCGATATGATCGGACGAAACTCTTACAAGGTCTTCTCGTTCTTCCGGCGTCAGGCTGTTGTAGTAATCGTCTTTATATTCATTGAAAACGGCTGTCGTTTTTTTCGATATTTTAATACTCTGGCAGAAAGCGACCGCCTTGCGCATCGGCAGGGGATCGGAAGCCTTCAGAAGCCCCTCGTCCACTAGCATTCTCTTAGACAGAGCATTGATACAACCGATAAATTTGCTGGCGTCATCGGTATTGATTTCTTTGGTTCCGTCGGCAATAGCGTTTTGCAAAGCCTCTGGTATTTGATTTTCACTCAGAGTCAGCACCAGAACCTTGTAGTCGGAAAGCAGCTTTTTATCCACCGCCTCACCGAAACCGATGCGGTACACCTCTTCTCCATACATCGCTTCGTCATCCATCGAGCAGAGGTAGACATCCGCCTCTTTTGCCTTTTTTTTGCTGTCTTCGTTGTATAAGCGAGGTGTAGCCGTCATGTACAAGCGTTTCTTAGCCTGGACGAAATTGTTGTCATGAACCTTAACAAAAGCGGCGTCCTCTTTACCCTTGAGCGTGACGCCCGTAGTTCGGTGCGCCTCATCGCATATGATCAGGTCGAAAGATCTTTTAAACGCCTTCTGCGCTTCCACCACGACATCAATGGACTGGTATGTCGAGAAAACAACCGTCATGCCGTTCGTTTTCCTCGCCTCTTTGAGTTGCCGCGCGATATCGGGCACAAAGGTGGAGGCGGGCAAAGCCAAATCCTTTATGCTGTAACCGCCTTCGTCATGTTGGACTTTCTTCTCGCTAACCTCCGGGTCGGAACAGACACAAATGGGGAAAAGAGGCGTGTTTGCTTCCGTTGTCCATTCCCGCAATGTTTGCCCCAGAAGAGCGATGGAAGGGACAAGGAACAGCACTAACCCTTTACCGTTCGTTTCGTTTTCGGCGATTTTCAGAGAAGTAAAGGTCTTTCCCGTACCGCAGGCCATGATCAATTTGCCGCGCTCGTGGGTCTTGAAATGTTCATGGAAAGCCTCCAAAGCGGTTTTTTGGTGGCTCAATAGAGTTTTTTTACTCAGACGGGCCTGCTCTCCCGAAATACCCGACTCGATAGCCGCCCAGTCAACCGGCGCTTCTTCCAAGGTTGTCAGGCTTATACGAATGACAGGCGGGTCTTGATGTTGCAGCGTATTCTCCGCTTCGCTCCCCCATTTGTTCGTGGTGGAAATCCATAACCTTATCGCGAACGAGGTTG
Organism: Synergistaceae bacterium; assembly: GCA_031267575.1. Lineage (NCBI taxonomy): Bacteria > Thermotogati > Synergistota > Synergistia > Synergistales > Synergistaceae > Synergistaceae bacterium. Next base: position 77,783 of record JAIRYN010000008.1, read on the forward strand.
TTTGCGCCTGAGCGTTCACGAAATTTTTGCTGGATGTCGCCAAGAAGCTATCGACGGCGGGCTTGTTGATGTAAGAATCTTTATCCCAGCACTTGCATTGGATCGCCCAAAAATCTCCCTCGACGGTCTGAGCAACCAGATCGATGCCGGTGTCTTTCCCGCCAAAATCTTGACGGTATGGAAATTCGTTCCAGAGCCACATGTGCCTAAATTTTCCCTCGTAAAGCGGATAAGTTCGCAGAAACGTTTGCATCAGTCGCTCAAATCGCGCTCCCTTATCTCTTTCCGAGAAAGAAAAATCACGATATTTCTTTAAGATGTCCTGAAAATTTTTTACCGATGTGCTGGACATACTCTTCATCTCCAAAAATTTTTCATACATACTTTCATATAAATTTTCATACAAACTTTCATACAAAGATTTTTCATACGCGAATGATGGTCCGCGCTTCCGTCGCATACGATTATAATCCTATGTTATCGTTTCTAGACCTCGACTTGCTTTGGAGTATGTAGCTAATCCTTTGCGGAGCAACACGATTGCTAAAGCGCTACCCCCCCAAAATATCGCTTAAAATAACCCCGAATAGGCAAAACATAAAAACACGCAAAACGTAGTAAAATATTACTATTCTCAGAGTGGGGGCATTCACTCTTAAAAGAGAAGACGTAAGACCGGTTTCAGTCGGCTGTCTTTGTCGATCTTAGACTCCCACGGAATCCCACGACTTGAGTCGTGGGATTATGTCAAAATACATTGTTTTTGTTAGGAGGAGTGAAATTGAAACTCGGAAGAGCGGTCGCGCTGATATTGGCAATTTTGTCGTGTTTAGGGGGTTTGGCTTGGGGCGCGGAAGAGCCGATACGAATAGGGTATTTGGCAGCCATCACCGGAGACGCCGCCGTTTGGGGACAAGCTGAACAAGGAGGAGCTCGCCTTTACGTGAAACATATCAACGAAAAGGGCGGTCTTCTGGGCAGGCCGGTGGAGCTTATCCTCTACGACACCCGAGGCAAAGCCGAGGACGCGCTTAACGCGGTAAAACGGATGATCTTCGAGGACAAGGTCGTGGCCATTGGAGGCAGTAACTACAGTAGCATCCAACTCGCCATCGCCTCCGTGGTGGACCAAAACAAAATCCCGACCGTGGCCAGCGCCGCCACCAACCCCACGGTGACGGTAGACCCCGACACGGGGAAAGTTCGTCCCTACATGTTCCGTATCACTTACACCGACCCCTACCAAGGAAAGGTCATCGCCGACTACTTGATCGAGAAGCGTGGCGCCAAAAAGCTAGCGGTTCTCGGTGACATCGGCAGCGCTTATTCCGAGGGATTGACGGAGTTCCTCCAAAACCGAGCCGACGAATTGGGCGTGGAACACAAGTTTTGGGCTTTTCGAGAGGGAGACGTGGACTTCCGCGCACAGATCACGGAGGCTCGTAACTGGGGCGCCGACGCCATCGCCCTGACGATGCTTTATAAAGAAATGGGCCTCGTAATCAAGCAGGCGGTGGAGGCGGGCTGGAAACCACAGTTCATGGGAGGGGACGGAGTGAGCCCCAATATCTTCGAGATCGCGGGAAACGACGGCATGGAGGGGACCTTCTGGGTTCAGGCCATGAGTTACACAGATCCCAAGGTGGTGGCGCTGAACGAAGTCTACGAAAAGGAGTTTGGCGAGAAGGCCACGGAACCTACGAACCTGGTGGCCGCCTATGACATCATGACGTTCATCGGCAACGCCATCGCCGTGGCTGGGACAACGGAGGGACCCGCTATAGCGAAGGCTATGGAAACCACCAAAGGCCTAGAAGTGACGCATTTCACTTGGACGGTGGACGAGGCGACCCATAATCCTCTGAACAAGCCGGCCGCGGTTCTGACGGGTAAAAGCGGGGAGCTGGTTTTTGTGGAATATTGGGCTCCTCAGGACGCGGCAAATCAGTAGTTGCCGTTTAATGATTCGGCCCGCCCTAACCCGGCGGGCCGAACGCTGAATCAGGAGGTCAGCCGTTTGGATAATATCGTGATCATCGATTGCGGGTCGCAGTTTACCCAGCTCATCGCCCGGCGGGTGCGCGAGATGAAAATCCACAGTACGATTTTACCCTGGGACGTGTCGACCGTCCGAGTCCGCGAACAGGCGCCTTCGGGGATCATCATTTCAGGAGGGCCCGATAGCGTTAACGATGAAGGCGCTATCGCCATTCAGGGGGAAATCTTGGATTTGGGCGTGCCAGTATTGGGCGTATGCTACGGAATGCAGCTCTTGGCGAAATTCTTGGGTGGTCAGGTTGTCAGCGGAGAGAAACATGAGTACGGCACAACCCCCATCGAGAGAAAAGGGGAGTCCAGGCTGTTCAAAGAAGTTCCTGGCTCCTTCGAGGTTCTGATGAGTCATGGGGATCGCGTGAAGCAGGTCCCACCGAACTTCCAAGCCACGGCGGACACGAAGCACGGAGTGATCGCGGCGATGGAAAGCGACGACGGCCGTTTTTTTGGGCTCCAATTTCACCCGGAGGTGGAACACACGCAACACGGATCACTCATTTTGCGGCACTTCCTTTTCGACGTTTGCAGCTGTAAAGGAGATTGGGACCTGGGAAACTGGGTGGAACGCTCCGTGAAGGTCATCCGATCCCAGGTGGGAGAGGGACGCGTCGTTTGCGGCCTTTCGGGAGGAGTGGACTCCAGCGTGGCGGCGGCCCTCGTTCACAGGGCTGTGGGCAAACAGTTGGAGTGTGTCTTCGTCGATAACGGGCTGATGCGCCTCGACGAAACGCGCCAGGTGTTGAAGTCTTACGACGGCCTGGGGTTGTCTACGCGCCACGTGGACGCGTCGGAGCTTTTTCTGAACCGCCTGGCGAGTGTGACCGACCCAGAGAGCAAGCGAAAAATCATTGGAGAACTTTTCATCAAAGTATTCGAGGGTGAAGCGAGCAAGATCGGATCGGTGAAGTGGCTTTTGCAGGGGACGATCTACCCGGACGTGATCGAGAGTGGCAGCAAGAAGGGATCGGCAGTTATCAAGTCTCATCACAACGTGGGCGGACTGCCGGAGCGGATGAATCTGAATTTGTTGGAGCCCCTACGCGACCTGTTCAAGGACGAAGTTCGGGAGATAGGCCACATATTGGGTATTCCTGGTGAGATCGTGGATCGTCAGCCCTTTCCAGGTCCGGGCCTGGCGGTGCGCTGTCTAGGGGAGATCACCCGAGAACGTCTGGATACCCTGCGGGCCGCGGACGCCATTTTCACAGAGGAACTTATACGTAGCGGACTTTACCACAAAATTTGGCAGTCGTTTTGCGTTCTCCTGCCTGTGCGGACGGTGGGCGTCATGGGCGATGGGCGAACTTACAGCGAAGTACTGGCTCTCCGCGCCGTGGAGTCCTCGGACGCCATGACCGCTAATTGGGCGAGACTTCCCGGAGAGCTGCTGGACCTCGTCGCGAAACGGATCTGTAACGAGGTTCGGGGCATCAATCGGGTAGTTCTGGACGTTACCTCGAAACCCCCTGCCACCATAGAGTGGGAATAAACAGTTCATGAGAGTAAACAGTATTGAAATATGACTGAGTTAATATATGTAATGTAGTTATGTTAATATATGTAATATAGTAATGTATGCTCGTGCTGTGGACAGAAGTTAGAACAGTTGTCGCTATCGGTTCGGGAGTGGATATATCCGCAATGAGGCGTACATCATGACCGAGATGTGAACGCAGCGATCAATTTAAGAAATTACGCCGTGAGTTCCACGGTATCAGCCTGTGGAGAGTAAAGTTCTGGTCGTCGTCGCGAGATGGCGGTGAAACTGGCCTCAGTGAAGCAGGAAGTCAGCTTCGAATCTGTTTAGACAGATTTGAATAGGTCTGACGGAACGGAGTAAGAACGACAGGCGTGGGAATGTCGGAAAGCGACAAGACGGTGAAAACACTCGACGAGTTTGCGAAAGGCTTTCAGACACGGAATCCACGCCTGTTTTCTTTCTGCCCACTCCGATCCTTTTAGTGTACTAATACCTACTCATAAGTAGTAGGTACATTTCGCATAGTATTTCCTTGACTATGCAGTCAAAGAAAAAGCTGAATCTCGCAAAGCTCGTAGAAATATTCCACGAGCGCCGTTGTAGTCCCGATCTACAACAATATTCCCATCTTTAATAAATTTCGCGTTTCCAATATCCTTAAAATCTCATTTCCTCAAAATCTCATTTCCTCAGCAGAAAAGAGACTCGGGTTATGAAGGTATAATAGTTCCAAGAAATAGGACCACCACCTAAGAAAAATAAGAAAAAACATGGGCATTGAAGTGATCTATCCCAAGTCTCGTTTGAAGCGATCTGTCCCAAACCTCGTTTGAGTAAAGCAAATGCGTTGCTTCCGCGCCGTGATTATACGAGCCGCCGTGAACGTACATCAGAAAACACCTCAATTAAGCTCCCCCAGTTCGCTTTGCAAGGCAATAATTTCTTTATCGTTCGACAAGAACTCCGCAAGGTCCGAG